>CALLZJ010000439.1 GCA_937858435.1 uncultured bacterium | reverse complement strand
AACTCTTTTGCAATCGGCGGGGTGGGCCGGTAACCTGGAAGCTGGCGTTTGTGCCCGATCGCCCCTGCCTGCCGCGCCATTCCGGCCTGTCCTCCGCAGTGAGAAACTCCATGCGTTGTGCTCTGTCTCTCTTGCTCGCCCTGGTCGTCGGTTTCGGCTCGGCCGCGGCCCAGGACCCCATCCAGTTCGCCCGCTGGCCGGACATCTCACCCGACGGCCGTCAGGTCGCCTTCTCTTACCTTGGCGACGTCTGGATCGTCGATGCCATCGGCGGCGTCGCCCGGGCCGTCACCAGCCACGAAGCCCACGACACCCGGCCCCATTTCAGCCCCGACGGCAAATGGCTGGCCTTCAGCTCCAATCGCCATGGGGCCTACTCGGTCTTCATTGTGCCGGTCCAGGGGGGCAAGCCCAAGCGGCTGACGTTCGATTCGGCCTCGGCCCTCGTCAGTGGCTGGACCCCCGACGGCAAGAGAGTTGTCTTCATGACGGAACGACCCACGGGTTTTCCACACCTCGCCGAACTCTATGCCGTCCCGATCACGGGCGGCAGGGAAGAACGGCTCACCGCCTTCGAGGGGCGGGACGGCTGCTTCAGCGCGGACGGCCAGCGGATCGTCTACGTCCGGGGGCCCGGCACCTGGTATCGCAAGAACTACCGTGGCTCGGCCAGCGATCAGATTTGGACTTGCCAGGCCGACGGGAGCGGGAATCGGCAGCTTACCTTGTTCAACGGTCTCAATGCCGCCCCGCAGTTCTCACCCGACGGAAAATGGGTCTACTACGTCAGCGAGCACTTCGGGCCCGCCAACCTCTGCCGGATCAAGGCCGACGGCAGCCAACGTGAACCCGAGCAACTCACGTTCCATGGCGATGCCGACGCCGTGCGCCGGGCCCGACTCAGCGGCAATGGCGAGTTCATGATCTACGAGGCCGGCGCCGATCTGTGGCTTTGCACGCTGAAGAGCTCCACGCCGCAGTGCCGGAAGCTCGCCATCGAGGCCTACGCCGACGATCGCACCAACCCCGACGCCCTCGTCACCTTCACCAGCGGCGCCACGGAGTTTGCCCTGGCCCCGAATGAGCAGCAGGTGGCCTTGGTCGTCCACGGTGAGATTTTCCTGGCTCCGACGGCCGGCTCGGGACGGACCAAGCGGCTCACCGATCATCCAGGGCACGACAAGAACGTCTCCTGGGCGCCGGACGGCAAGAAGCTGCTCTTCGTCTCCGATCGGTCTCGGGAAGAACACATTTACCTGCTGGAGGCAGACGATCCCGAGCATCCCGACCTGCTCCGGGCCCACAAGACCAAGGTCACGCAACTGACGCACGGCGAGGTGCAGGACAGCGACCCCAGCTTCGCTCCGAACGGCAAGCAGATCGCCTTCCTCCGCGCGGGCCGACTCTGGACCATGAAGCCCGACGGTTCGGAGGCCAAGCCGCTCGTCGATGAGCCCCTGGTCTTCCAGTATGTCTGGTCGCCCGACAGCCAATGGCTGGTCTATAGTCGGATGGACGGCAACTTCGCGAGTGAGATCTTCTTCGTGCCCGCTGCCGGCGGGCAATCGACCAACGTGACCCGTTATGCCACGCGCAACTTCGGCATGACGTTCTCGCGTGATGGCCGCAAGATGGCCTTCGTCAGCCAGCGCCGGAACGATCTGGATGTCTTCGTCATGAACCTGCAGCGGCCGGCCCGGGAGGGCGAGTCGCCCGGCACTGGCATCGACTTCGACGACATTCACCTCCGCGTCGACCGCGTGACCGCCTTGAGCAGCGAGGAGTACGAGGCCGCGATCAAGCCCGATGGCAACCAGGTCGTCTTCGCGTCCAACATGTTCAACCAGCCCGACTTGTGGATGGCCGCTGTGAACGGCTCGTCCATGACGCGGTTGACCCAGGGTGGCCAGGCTCCCCGGCAACTGGTCTGGGCCCGGAGCGGCACCATCTACTTCCTCGACGGCGCCGGCAACGTGCGCCGCCAGGTAGGGGGCGTGCCCGGCCCCGCATCCGATCGGGTCGCCTTCACCGCCAAGATGAAGATCAATCGTCATGAACTCTTCCAGGAGATGTTCGAGGAGTGTTGCCGCAAGCTCAAGCACCGCTTCTACGACGACAAGCTGCACGGGGCCGACTGGCTGGCCGTCCGCGAACGCTATCGGCCGCTCGTCCAGCACGTGACCATGCATGAGGACTTCTACGACCTGATCCATCTCATGCTGGGCGAACTGAACGCCTCCCACCTGGGGATCGGTGGGCGCGCCCGGCAACCCGACACGCAGACGGCGGAGTTGGGCCTGCTCTTCGACCCGACGCACAGGGGCCGGGGTCTCAAGATTCAGCAAGTGCTGCAGAACGGTCCGGCCGATCTCAAGGGCGCGCCGCTGGCTCCGGGCCAGTTCGTCCTCCGCATCGACGACGTGGAGATCACGGAGACCGTCAACCTCAGCGAACTACTCAACGACAAGGTTGGCGAGATGGTCACGCTGCACGTCGCCGACGAACTCGAGGCCGAGAAGCCGCGCAAGGTGGAGGTCCGTGGGATCGCCCGCGGCCCGATGGCGGAGTTGGTCTATCAGGACTGGGTGCGTCGCAACGCCCAGGCCGTCCACGACCTGAGCAGCGGCCGGCTCGGCTACGTCCACATCCGCTCGATGGATATGCCCAGCCTCGATGAATTCGTCCGTGCCTTGTACACGGAGAATTTCGGCAAGGAGGGGCTGGTGATCGACGTCCGCTACAACGGCGGCGGCTTCACGCACGACAAGATTCTGTCCTATCTCGGCGGCCGCGAGCACACGGTCTTTGTCGGCCGGGAGGGGGCTCGGGGGGCGGGCATGCGCGAGAACGATCGGAAATGGACCAAGCCCAACATCCTGCTCATCAACAACCGCTCCTACAGCGATGCCGAGATCTTCCCCAATGCCTTTCGTACGCTGGGGCTGGGCAAGCTCGTGGGATTGCCGACGGGCGGCTACGTCATCGGGACTTACAACGACACGCTGATCGACGGCTCCTACTTCCGCATCCCGCGGCTCGGCGTCTTCACGCTGGCCGGGGTGAGCATGGACAAGGCGGGCGTTCAGCCCGACGTCATCGTCGATCTGCACCCGGACGAGGTGGCAACGGGGCGCGACGCCCAACTCGCCAAGGCCGTGGAAATGCTGCAGGTCGAAGTGCGAGAATGGCAGCGGGCTCGGCAGCGCGGCGACGTGACGGCCGAGCGGCGCGACAAGCACGGCGGCGTCCTGCCGTTTCCGCCCGGCTCAGGCCCTGCCGCGACGCCCGCCCCCGGCGGCTCGAAGGAAGGCCCTGGGTAATCGGACCCACACCGCGAGATTTCGTCGCGAGTGATCGAGACGAGCCGGAAGCGTTAGCGACGGAATTGCATCGAACGACTAGGTTCTGCACCGGACTCGGGGACTTCCATGCCTCCGCCTTCGGGCTTCCTCATCACATTTACGACTTATGGAACCTGGTTGCACGGACGAGCGGCTGGCTCCGTTGACAGGTCGCACAAGCCCCGGGAACTCCGCTTCTGCCGGCGATGCCCAAGCGCGAGGCGATCGAGCGGCAACGACTGCGCCAGGTGAAGTCACCGTTGCGTTCAGTTACATCCGTCGCTAACGCTTCCGGCTCGTAGGGAACCGTCGCCGACGCCTCCGACTCGTCGCGAGTGGAGGCTAGGGCAGGCGGTCGAGTTGGGCGATGCGCCAGGCCTCATGGGCGAGCAGCACGACGGCCTGGTCGAGTTCGGCGAAGCGGGGATCGGCCGTGTGGCCCCGAGCATAACGGGCGTAGATCTGCTGGATGATGACAGCGATCTTGAAGAGGCCAAACACATAGTAAAAGACGATGTGCGTGACATCCTTGCCGGTGCGGGCGACGTAACGGTCAAGGAGTTCGCGGCGCGTCAGGCTCCCGGGCATCATGGTGGGTCCGAGGGCGGCCAGAGGCAGGATGGGCGTCTCGAAGCGGTCGGTCCAGTAGGCTAGGGCCAGCCCCAGGTCCATGAGCGGATCGCCGAGTGTGGCCATTTCCCAATCGAGCACGGCCACCAGTCGGGTCAGGTCGGCGGGATCGAAGACGAGATTGTCGAACTTGTAGTCGTTGTGGAGCAAGGCCGGGGCGGCGGGGGGCGGCAGGCGGCGCTGGAGCCACTGGCCGAGGTGTTCCATGGCGTCGAGGTCGGAGGTGCGGGCCTGGTGCCAGCGGTTGAGCCAGCCGGTGACCTGGCGGGCGACGTAGCCCTCGGGCTTGCCGACGTCGGCGAGGCCGGCCCGTTCATAATCGAGCATGTGCAGGTCGGCGAGGTTGTCGATGAGCGTGAGATTGGCCTGCCGCACTTCTTCAGGGGAGATACGGAAGTGGTCAGGCAGCGGGGCCCGGAGGATCACTCCCTGCCGCCGCTCCATGACGTAGAAGGGAACGCCGATGACCTTGGGGTCTTCGCACAGGAGATAGGGCCGCGGCGCCGGGGCGTAAACCGACCAGAGCTTGGCGAGGACCCGGTACTCGCGGCCCATGTCGTGCGCCGACTTGACCTGGTTGCCGAAGGGCGGGCGGCGAAGCACCATCTCCCGGCCGCCGATGCGCAGGAGGTAGGTGAGGTTGGAATGGCCGCCGGGGAACTGAAGCAAGCTGGCGGGTTCGCCGTTCAGGCCGGGCAGAAAGCGGTAGAGGTGCTGGCTGAGCGAGACCAGGTCCAGGTCTTCTCCCTTGCGGACCTTCTGGGGTTCATCCTGGATGACATGCATCGCAGCAACTCCTCGGCCCGGCGACCGGCCGGCCCAGCCTACGCACCGATCTCCAGACCATACCGTCTAAGCACCTGCTTCGCTACGGCGGATTTGTGAACTTCGTCGGCGCCGTCATAGATGCGAGCGGCCCGGCCCTGGCGGTAGAACTCGGCCAGGATCACGTCGTCGCTGAAGCCCAGGGCCCCATGTGCCTGCAAGGCCCGGTCGACTACGTTCATCATCACTTGGGCGACATAGAACTTGATCAACGAAATCTCCTCCCGGGCGGCCTTGGTGCCGACGGCATCCATTCGCTCTGCTGTGTGCAGGACCATGAGACGGGCGGCCAGCAGTTCGGCGCGGCTGTCGGCGATCCAGTGCTGCACCGCTTGCTGTTGGCCGAGCTTGCGCCCCGGAGCCAGCTCCCGGGTGGCCGCCCGGTGGCAAAGCATCTCAAAGGAGCGCTCGGCGATGCCCAGGAACCGCATGCAATGGTGGATGCGGCCCGGCCCGAGCCGTGCCTGGGCCATGGCGAAGCCGGCGCCGAGCTGGCCGAGCAGATGGTCGCGCGGCACCCGGCAGCGCTCATAGACCACCTCGCTGTGGCTATTCCAATCGTCGCCGGCATGGCCCATGCAGGAGATGTTGCGGACGAGGCGGAAGCCGGGTGTTTCGGCCGGCACGATCAGCAGGCTGGCGCGCTGGTGCGGTGGGGCCTCGGGGTCGGTCACCGCCATCACCACGGCAAAGGCGGCGCCGTCGGCGGAGGAGGTGAACCACTTGCGGCCGCTGATCTCGTAGTGGTCGCCGTCGAGCCGGGCCGTTGTCCCCATCCAGACCGGGTTGGAACCGGGGAAGTCGGGCTCGGTCATGGAGAAGCAACTGCGGATGGTGCCGGCGGCGAGGGGTCGGAGCCAGCGTTCCTGCTGGGCCGGGGTGGCAAACTCCAGGAGCAACTCCATGTTGCCGGCGTCGGGTGCCTGGCAATTGCAGAGGAAGTGGCCCAGCGGGCTGCGGCCGAGCACTTCGCTGACGAAAGCGAACTCCCGCAGGCTCAGGCCGCCCCCGCCCCAGGCCTTGGGGACCTGGGGGGCCCACCAGCCTCGGCGTTTCACTTCGCCCCGTAGGCGTTCCAGGTCGGGGAGCAGATCGCGGAAGCGGCCGGTCAGGCGGGTCTCAAGCGGGGCGACCTCCCGGTCGAGGAATTGGCGCAGCTCCGTGAGCAGCGGCTGCAATTCGGGGTGGGATGTGGAGGGCGCCAGGGGGTCCAAGGTGGGCCGGTCCGTCATGGGTTTCCATGCCTCCTTTGGCGATTAGCGATAGGTGAGCAGCCGGGGCTCGGCCAGATGGGCGACCTGATTGAAGTGCCGAAGCGTGAGCCGATCTTGGGTGAAGAGCAGCTCCGAGATCGAGGCATTGTAGACCTGCCAGACCAGCTCCAGGGCCGTGGGGTTGGGGCAGTGCAGGGCGTGTTGAAGGAGGGCGGCGACCGGGCCGGCGGAGGTGAAGACCGCCACCGTCTTGCCACGGCCGACCCGGCCACGCAATTGGTCGAGGCCACGCCGAACCCGGATGGCGAACTCGGTCCAGGTCTCCGCCTCCGGAACGACGTAGTGGCCATGCAGCCAGGCGTCGGCGACGGCCATGGCCAGTTGCTGAAAGGCGCGCATCCGGGCCGACGGCTCCTGGGCCTCGCGGTAGCGGGTCACCAGGCTGGACAGCTCCGGCGGCACGGACCGGCTCGGTTCCCAGGTCGAGCTGATGATCACATCGAGCCGGACCTCGTCGAATTCCGGCAGTTCCCAGAGTTCGAGGCCGGTCGGCAGGTGCTCGGCGACGGCCCGGGCGGTCTGATGCTGACGGCGGCGTGGGCCCGTGACCAGCACGTCGGGCTGGGGGCCATGGCGGGACCAATGCCGGCCAAGAACGTGGGCCTGCTCCAGCCCGAGGTCGGAGAGTTGGTCGTAGTCGGCGGCGAAGAAGGAGGCCTGGGCATGGCGAACGAGGAGCAGGCGGCTCATTTAATCAACCCTTGGCTTGGGGGCCGGCCGGCATTCAGGCACGCAGGGCACCGCACAGTCGGGGCGGACCGACCAGACGTTCATGCTCTTCGGCCAGGCGGTCGAGGGCGGCCGCGATCTGGGGCGGCCAGGGAGACGACCGTCGGACCCTCATATCGACGTGGGTGGCCAGGGCCTCGACGGTCGCAGCCACCCGGCCGTCGGCATGGAGCATGTACTGAATGAAGTGGACCCGGCGTTCGGAGCGGCCCACGAGCCGGCAGTGGATGGCCACCCGCTGGCCCACGCGCACCTCGGCCAGGTACCGAAAGTGCTGGGTCAGGGCGAAGGTGCCGGCGTGCTCCGCGAGCATGTAAGCTTCGTCGCAGCCCCATTGGGCGAAGAAGGTGATGACGGCCCGATCGAAGAGATGGGTGTACCACATGACGTTCATGTGGCCCATCTCGTCGCGATAGGACTCGGGAATCTCGGCTTCCAAGGCACGGGGCAGGAGCGACAGGTCCATGCAAGGTGGCTCGCCGACGGGAACGGGTTCCGGGAGCGGGACGGCGGCACCTCCGGCCCGGGCGTCCGGATCGTTGGACCTGGAGCTAGGCCACCCCCCGCTTTGATACCGGTTTTTCTTGACAAACCGCGCAGAAAAACCTGTATAGTGGAGTGCGGACAGGGTCTCGCCTGGGCGTCGGCAGCGGCGTCAAGCGCGCAAGTACTGTTCGTTTATGGGGTAAAGGAGATCGCGGATGCTGCGACGACCTGCGGGATCGGAGCGACGGCGTGGGGCGGCGATTGTCGAATTGTCGATCATGTTGCCGCTTTTCATCATCATTCTGATCGCCATGTGGGACGTGGGCCGGCTCATTCAGTTGGCTCAGATCGTGGCCAACAGTGCCCGGGAAGCAGGTCGGCAGGCTTCGACTGGCAAGTACACCAACGCCCAGGTGTCCCAGGTCGTACGGACCTACTTGGAACAGTCGGGGTTGCGGATCACCCATCCCCAGACGGGCACTCCGAACGTCTCGGTCACGGTCTTCAACTATAGCCGAGGCGGCGAGGTCACGCTGCCTCCCTCGGAGCAGAACGACTCGCTGCTCGTGCATGTCTCGTATCCGTTCGTCAACAATCGCTGGAACGTGATGAATCGGTTCCTGCCGGACGGCGCTGCTCTGAGCTACACCTACATGTGGCAGAATCTGGCGGACATTCCGATCGACGTGCCCTCGGTGGTGCCGTCGCGGCCGGTCAGTTGGCCCTAGGCCTGGTGGCGGATGCACATGAAGAACTCCAGGCGGGGATGAGGTGAACGATGGTACGACAGCCCAAGAATCGAGCACGACGGTCCGGAGCGGTGACAGTGGAGTTCGCTCTGGGAGCGGCTCTCTTCTTCTTCTTCCTGTTCGGGGTCGTGGAGTTTGGCCGTCTGGTGGTGATGTACAACGCCCTGGAGAATGCCACGCGCGAGGCGGCCCGGTGGGCGTGCGTGCGCACCAATATCGACCCCACGGTCTATCCGACGCAGGCGGCGCGCAACCAGGCCGTGCGGGACATCTTCATGAACTACCTGGGCGAACTGAAGGATTCGTACGACACGAACTCCGTGCAAATGGAGATCGTGCGCGTGATCATGATCCCGCAGCCGGGCGATCCCCCGGCTGGCACGACCTATCCCGACTGGGACAATGCCCGCACGACGGATGCCATCCGCATTACGGCGACGGCGAACTTCCGCACGGTCCTGCCCAACTTCTTGTTGTTCGGCAACACGATTCCCATGCAGTGCATCTCGGTGATGTACAGCGAAGCCAACTAACGCGCCCGGCGCGACTCGGTCTGCAAGTGGAGGACGGCACATGCATCTGCGTTCGAATCGGACCCCGCGGCGTGGGGCGTTCGTGGTTTTCCTGGCCGCCTGTTTGATCATGCTGGTGGCCATGCTTGCCCTGGCGATCGACCTGGGCGTGATGATGGTGGCTCGCAACCAGTGCCAGAACGCGGCCGACATCGCCTCGCTGGCCGGTGCTCGCCGACTCACCGGCGACTACACGATCGACTACAACAAGGACGAAGCTCTCCCGGCCGCTCAAGCGGCCGCTACGCAGAATAACATCCTGCAGCGCCCCATTGACGCCGGCCAGGTGTCGATTACGGTCGGCTCTTATGGCTACAACCAAACGACGCAGCAGTTCGAAATCTTCCCCGATACCCGTTACTCCGACAACGACGGCTGGTCCCTGGTGCGGGCCACGGTGGTCAACTCCAGCCCCAGCTACTTCGCCCGGGTCTTTGGTACCTCGACGCTGGACGTGCAGGCCGTGGCGACGGCCACGCACCGGCCCCGCGACGTCGCCCTGGTCGTCGACTTTTCCGGCTCGATGCGGCTGGGCTCGGTGCTCGGCGCCCCGATCACCGGCATGTCGGGCGGCTCGCTGCAGATCGTCAACCGCACCATGTCCATGAACGCGGACGTTTTTCCGCGTTATGGCCACTACACCAGCATGATCTCCTCCATGACCGGCCAGGGGGCCCAGACCACGCCCACCGGTGAGATGATCGACCGCGCCAACTTGACGATCGAGGCCCCGGGCGACACGGCGGGAGTCTACCTGTGCAATAACTTCTTCCAGGATTCCGACATCCGGGACTACACTCAACCGGCCTTCACCCGCAGTTCCAGTTCCGACACGAGCCCGAACGGCGACGTCGATCCCGGTCGGTATAGCGTGGCCCATCACCTGGGCCTAACGGCGGCGCCCACCACGCCGCAACAGCCGCCGCCCTTGACGCCGACGCTGCCCGGCGGCACGCCCCAGGCCCGGCCGAGTGGGATCCCGACCTATTGGCCGCCCACCTCGGTCTACATCTTCCCGAACACGCCCCCCGTGACCGCTTACACGCGCCATACGTGGGAGAACACGGGCTATTCCAACTTCCAGGGCTTCACCGAAGGGCCCAGCTTCTGGGGCAAGACCTTCTGGATTTGGCCGCCCGATCCACGATTCAACACCGGTAGTCCCTTGAGCATTGCCGCCGACAACGGCCACAATGACTGGCGCAAGCGCTTCTTCATCCAGGTGTTTCTGGGTCGCACGACCACCACGTCCAACCGCGGGCCCCAGCCCAGTGGCGGCGGCGGGGGCGGGGGGGGGAGCCGCGGGGGGGGGGGGGGGGGGGG
>CALLZJ010000438.1 GCA_937858435.1 uncultured bacterium | reverse complement strand
CACTGTCGGTGTGGAGCTCCACTTTGAGCGCCTGCACGAGCTGCGGCAAGAGGCGGAAGAGGCGCTCGTCGCACAGGCGCCCGATGTGTGTCACGGCGTAACGGCGAACCACTGTGTCGACCACTGTGCCTGCCAACAGCCCGATGCAGCGCTCCGGCACGGCGGGCGCATCGAACGCGTCGACGACGCTGTGCAGCTCGCGGGTCGCCCCGCCGCGCTGCCCCCGGGTGCGCCCGCAACCACACCAAACGCCGGCGGCTCCCCCCGCCACGCCACGGCTTGAACGTATCACTCAGGCCGAGACGCCCGTGCAGGCACAACTGGCGCGACGGATCATCGAGAAGTAGCACCCTGAGGCCCACACGCCTTCGCGCCAGTCAACCGGGGCCTGGATGGTTCGCCATCCGGGCCCCTTTCCTTTGCCCGCTATCGCCCCTCGGCCTGTCTACAATAGCTCCGCAGCGCCAACGCGATCTCTGTTCGGTCCCCCCGGGCTCCTGCCATGACTTTAGCACCGCAGATTCTGGTCTATTCGGATGATCTGATGTGGGTGGGTCGCATCACGGCCGTCGCCGAGCAGCTTGGTCTTTCCGCTCGGGGCATGCGAACCGTGGCCCAGCTCATCGCCAGCTTGTCGGACACCCCCGCTCGTTGTCTGGTGCTCGACCTGGGCATGGGCGATGCAAGTCAGGTCGTCGCTGAACTCACCCCGGTGCTGACGCCCGAGACGCGCCTCGTCGCCTTCGGCAGCCACGTCGACGCCAACGCCCTGGCACAGGCCCGGCAAGCAGGGTGCGACCCGGTTCTGCCGCGCTCCACCTTCGCCGAGCGCCTTCCCGAGTTGCTGACGGCCTGGACTGCGACGACCTGAGAAGCAGTAGAGCCGTGTCACGCCAGGTCGCGCAGATCATCGGTACTGGATTGGTCTTCCGCCCGGGCTAGACCCGTACGCCAGAGCTTCTGCCCCAGGCCAATGGCGACGTTGCGATACAGCACGATACCGATATCAGGCCGTTGCCGCACGAGTTCGTGGAGATCGCGGGCCGTGAGCACGGCCGTCTCGACCGGGTCCTGGCACACCACCGTCGCGGAGTGCCGCGTTCCGTTAAGGATGGCAATCTCCCCTAGACACTCTCCGGGGCCGACGCTGCCGACCGCCTTGCCGGATTCGCCAGCCTGGACCCGGGCCGACCCAGCCAGGACCACGTGCATCTCCAGCCCTTCGTCGCCCCGGGCAAAGACCGAGTCCCCAGTCTGAAACTGCCGTACCGAGCAACAGCCTGCCAGGCGCAGAACCTGCTCTTCGTTCAATCCCTCGAAGAGAGGGACTTGCTGGACCACCTCGGCGACACGCGGCACAATGCAACGCTGCTGAAAGCCCCGCAGCACCACGTCGGCCATCGCCTGGCACCGCTCGTCGAGCTGGAAGGGGTCCAACTCCAACGGCCCGAGCAACCGCGCCATCTTCACCACGTCGATGCGTTCGACCTCATCGAAGTTGAGGGCCGGCACGAAGCCATAGGGCAAGAAGCCCAGTTCCAGCAACGTGCGTTGCATCCGCGGGGCGTGGGCACTGACATCGACTTCGATGAAGTAGGTGCCCCATTCGGTTCGGCACAGCCGCTCCACCGCGGCCAGCAGAAAGCGAATGACTTCGTCGTTGAGTGAGATCAGTTCGAAGATGCGGACGACCTTTTCCATCGGATCGATGGTGAGGCCGACCGCTCCAAGGATGCCGCCCCGTTGGCGCGCGATGAGGTAGCGCGATTTGCGGGCCCGCACCTTGAAGTAGCCATAATGCAGACGCGTCGGGCCGAGGATCTCGCGGCGGCGGGTGCGGCCACGTTCGATCCGCAGCAGCGACGCGTAGCCCGAAGTGGTCAGCTCTTGCAAGTCAAAATCGCTGCCCTGGGGATAGGCCGGCTCGGACTCGTCGACAATGGCATCCAGCGGAATGCCCAGGTGCTGCGTGGCCAGATGGGCGATCGGATAGACTTCCGGGATGATGCGGGGATGGTTGCGCCGCAGGGCCAGGGCATCGCCGAAGTACTGCACGAGCAGGGCGAGACTCTCCCGGCGCGCGAGCAGCATCTTGAGGGGCGCGAAGCCGACGACGGCAAAGCCATGCCCCTCGGCAATGCGCTGGGTGAAGGGGTGAGCGACCCGGCCGTCAATCAGCCCGACGTGGAGCCGATCCCGTACCCGCCAGAGCCGCTCTTGCATGAGCCGCTTGCCCAGCCCCAGGTTGCGAGCTTCGGGCAACACACCGAGTCGACCAAACTCGCCGACCAGGTCGGAGTAGGCGCCGACTTCGAGAATGACCGACGCCGTGCCCACCACCTTGCCTTCATGTTCGGCCACGAGCATGAGGGCATCGTCGGAGAAGACGAGCTTGGTCAGATGATGGGTGTCGTAGAACTCTTGGTACGGGTAGTCGTGCTCATAGCAGGCTAGGAACACGTCCCGAATGGCCTCGACATCCTCGATTCCCGCGTCTCGGACGTGGACCATGGTCGCGCTCCCCGCAGTCGCGGCTCAGGCAGGTGGCAACTCCGGCAGGCGGCGTCCCGCCTCCAGGGCCACGGCCCGAAACCAGGCCGCCCCAACCGCTAGTGCTGCTTCATCGAAATCGAACTTGCTCGAATGGGCAGGGAATCCCTCTCGCCCCGTGGCCTGAGCCCCGACGCGGAGATAACAGCCCGGCACCTGTTCCAGGAAATAGGCGAAGTCTTCCCCGCCCATGTTCGCCGTGTGCAAGGGCACCACGTGCTCCGGCCCCAGAGCCGTCCGTGCCGCAGCGCGTGCCACCTCCGCGCACCACGGCGTGTTGATGACGGCTGGCGTACCGTCAGCGAAGGACACCTCAACGCCCGCCGCGTGCAACTGGCCGACTGACTCCGCGATCCGCCTGAGGGACCGCTTGAGGTGTTGCCGCACGTGGGGATGCTGAGCGCGAATGGTACCCTCCAGCACTGCCGTGCCCGCAATCACGTTCGCCGCCGTTCCGGCCATGAAGCGCCCCACCGTCACCACCGAGGGAAAGGCGGGGTTCATCTCCCGCGACACGATCGTCTGCAAGGCCGTGATGAGCAGACTGCCCACGACCACGGCATCGATCCCCTCATGCGGCCGCGCCGCGTGCCCACCCTGACCGGTGATCGCAATCCGAAACATGTCGGTCGAGGCGTTGACCACTCCGTCGCTGATCGCGACCGTACCGGTCGGGTAATGCCGGTCGAGGTGTGCTCCGAAGATCAGCCGCACGCCCTTGAGCACTCCCTCCGCCACCATCTGCTTGGCCCCGCTCCCGACCTCTTCGGCCGGCTGAAAGATGAATCGAATCGCGGCCGGTCTCTGCGGTAGCGCCGCCAGCATCTCGGCCGCGCCAAGCAGCATCGCCACGTGCCCATCGTGGCCGCAGGCATGCATCACGCCATGGTTGCGCGAGGCAAAGGGCAGTCCCGTCTCTTCCACGATCGGCAGCGCGTCCATGTCGGCCCGCAGCGCCACCACGCCATGCTCAGTCGGGCCAGGAAGCTCGGCGACCAGGCCCGTACCTGCCACCCCTTGCTGGAACGGAATACCCAACTGGACCAGGGCGGCGGCGATCTGCGTCGCCGTCCGCAGTTCCTGGCCACTCAGCTCCGGATGTTCATGCAGATCACGCCGAATGTTGACCATCCGCTCGATGATCTCCGCCGGCACCATGCTCATGAGGCGTCCTCGTCACCACGGGCATCCGCGACCGCTGCTGGTATTTTACCATTCCTGCCGCCCGGAGACCCGTTCGCTAGCCTTGCACGAAGAGGAGGGCCACGCCGAAGACGGCCAAGCAGGTCCAGGCCAACTGGCTCGGCCGAGCACGCTCCCCCAGCAACAAGTAGGACACGGGAATCACCCAAATCGGCAGAGTGGCCCCGAGCGTCGTTGTCACCCCGACGGGCACGTACTTCGTGCCGACGGCCAGCAGCGTAAGTCCAATGCCGCCTCCACAGATCGCCGCCAGGGTCAGCTTTTGCAGGCGGCCCGGCGTTGCCGTCAGTTCGGGCAGCCCACCGTCCTCGCGGCGGACCAGGACGAGAGGGAAGAGAAGAACAACGGCCGGAGCCAAGCGCACCAGCGTCACGGACAAGAGGTCCACGTGCTGGAGGGCGTGGCGGGCGATGACAAAGCCAATGGCCTGGGTGACGGCCGCCACCAGCCCCCAGACGATGCCCCAGCCCCAGTCACGGCGATTACCCGCCACCTGGGCTCCCGGGCCGGTGCGAATGACGCCCATCACGGCGACCAGCGTCACTCCCATGCCCCACCAGCCCCACTCGGTCAGATTCTCGCCCATGAAGAGCCAGGCCAGGAGCGCTGCCACCGGCGGAACGAGCGACTGCAAGGCCGAGGTGAGCTGCGCTCCAACTCGCCGGAGCCCGGCGAACAGCGCCGTGTCGCTGACCACGAAGCCGACCACCCCCGACAACACCAACCAACTCCACATGCCGTCGGTCTGAGGCCAGGTGAGACCGTCGCCGGCAATCCAGCGTCCCGCCGCCAACAAACCAATGAAGAACAGAGCAACGGTGTTCTTAAACCAGTTGAGGGTGACGGCAGACACGCCTCGACCGTGCAGCCGATAGATGCTGAGCGTACAAGCCCAGATCACGGCCGCCGTCAACGTGGCGACTTCACCCGCATAGGGAAACGGCGGTGTCAATCCGGGCGAAGGAACCGTCATGCGTCCGCACCTGCGGCCGGGGCCAACACGTGTTCGTCCTCGGTCAGATTCGTTTTCGCCGTGGACGGCGCATCCCGCCACACAACGCTGGCCCATTCCGTAACGGCATCAAGCCAGCCGCCCGGACAACGGTTGCGCCACCGCCACGGCAAGAGCAGCACGAGCCGCTTCGCTCCCCGCGGCCGACCGGGCTGCAAGGCAAAGAAGCGATCCAGATAGCTCGGCTGCTGTTGCAAGCAAGCCCAGAGAAGCTCCAACTCCTGGGGCGCGGGCCAGCGACCGGGCTGTTCAGCATCGTGCCCTCTGGAAGGTTCGAGCACAACCTGGAGTGTAGTAAACGGGTTGTCCGAAAGGACTTCGTGAATCCAGCCCTGGAGCCGTGCCCGGTGTGGTGCCAGCGCGGCGAACCTAACGTGCAACGTAAACGCCTGAGTTCGGCGGGATGCAGCGGGCCACGCTCTTGAATCGCCTGCCGCATCGAGGTCGACCAGAACATGGGGCTGACAACCCTCGACATCACGCTCGGGGAACGTCAGACACGGCTGGGGCAACTCATCCCAGTCCATGGCAAAGGCATCCTGTGCATTGGCCATCAACTCGAACAGGTCGGCCTGCGTCAGCGTTGGCGTGCGTCGAACGTAGTAGGGAGGCCGGGGCTGATGGACCAGGCCGAGCGCCTCGGCTTCCTGGCGAAACGCCGTTCCGGGCAGCACCGCGAGATTGAAGACCTGCACGTCGTCGTAGAGGCGCTTGGAGAGCAGATAGTCGTAGCCCCGACGGACCGAGTCAACCGTGTCGCCTGGCAACCCGACGATGAGGTCCACCTTCACCCGAATGCCAGCGTCGCGCATCGCGGCTATACCACGTTCGACCGATCGCAGATGGTTCTTGCGGTCCATGAGGGCCATGGCTGTGGGGTCAATTGACTGAAGCCCCACCTCGACCTCGGTAAAGCCAGCGCGGCGCAGGAGCCCAGCCGTCGGGGCGTCAATCCCCTCCGCCCGCAGTTCGCCGAAGAAAGTCAGCTCGCCGTCGGGGTTGCCGCGGATGAGGACTTCGAGGAACTCAACGAAGGGGCGGCCTTGATTGAGGGTGGGGTCGAGCAAGACCACTTCCCGAGCCCCTCGCCGCCGGGCATGTTCGAGGTTGGCCAGAATGCGTTCGGTCGAAAGGTAGTAGAGCCGGTCGTAGCTCTTGGGGTAATAGCAGAACTTGCACTTGAAGACGCAGCCGCGAAGGGTTTCAAGCAAGAGCATCTGCTCATCGGCCGCGTCAAGGATGCCGGCCAGGTAGGGCGACGAGATGACGTCCAGGCTCTGGAGCGGCTCCCTTGGACGAATGCTCGGAGCTTCCACACCGCCGACCAGGGGCAAGCCCCGACGGCTCCGCTGTTGCCAGAAACTCACATCGAGCAGACCGGGGACGTCGGCGGCGGGTCTTGAGTCCGCTAGGGCCTGGAGCAACTCGGCAAACGTCTGTTCGCCCTCGCCGAAAACGGCAAAGTCCACGCCCAGATGGTCGAGCACCCAGCCATTGTCGGCCGTAATCTCCGGCCCGCCTAGGACAACAAGGAGATCGGGACGGCGTGCCTTGAGGCGGTCGACCAACCAAAGAGTGCGTTCGATGTTCCACAAGTAACACGTAAAGCCGACCAGCCAAGGGCCCTGGGCCAGGATGGCCTCGACCAGTGCCTGATCACCTAGGCGGTTCGCCAGCCGTGAGGAAAACAGATCGAGAGCGAACCGGTCCCCGAGTCCTCGATGCTCGGCGAACATCTTGAGATAGCCCCCGGCCAAGGGTACGTTGCCCCGGATCGGCTCGGGGCCGAGCGGCGGGATGGGCAACTGCACCAAGAGCACTCGTCGGGACATGAACCGCCTGCTGGGCGCCAAGTCGGACTGGGAGCGTGAATGACCCGGCTTGGAGCCTCATGGTCATCGCGTCTGGATTATCATAGGATCGCTACCGCGACATCCCAAGCATGAGCCTGGGGCAGGTTCGATGGAGATCCGAAATGGGAACCCGCTGGCAAGTTGCCGCGATGATTGGGCTGACCTGGGCCGCCAGCCTCGCCTGGGCCCAGCCGCCGCTCCGCTGGGCTGCCGATGCCGAGGGTGGGGCCCCCTACATCTTCCCCGATCCCGACCGCCCCGGCCACTTCGTCGGCTTCGAAGTTGAGATCGCCGAGGCCCTGGCCGAGCGACTTGGCCGGCCCCTGCGGTTCATCCAATACTCGTTCGATCAACTCCTGCCCGGCGTGGAGCGGGGCGACTTCGACGTGGCCATGAACGGATTGGAAGTCACGCCGGATCGGCTCCGCAAGGTCCGCTTCACGCAGCCCTATTACACCTACCGGCTGCAGCTTGTCGGCCGAGCGGGAGAGACCCGCTTTCAATCGCTTGATGAATGCACTCGAGTAAAGGGCCTGGTGATCGGCACCCTCGAAGACACGGCCGCGCTGCGGCTGCTCGAGCGGCTCGGCATTCGGGCCAAGATCTACACCGGCCAGACCGAGCCCTACACCGACTTGGCCTTGGGGCGCATCGATGGGGTTCTGTTGGACCTGCCGATCGCCACCTACATCGCCCGCCCCCGCCGCGAACTGGCCTTTGTCGGGCCGCCCCTTGAACCCGGCTACTACGCGATTGCCTTGCACCGCGACCGTGCGGACCTGGCGCGGGAAGTGGATGCGGCCCTGGCCGCGCTCAAAGAGGACGGAACGCTCCAGCGCATCCTGACCAAGTGGCATCTCTGGGACGACGCCCAGCCCAAGTTGCTCGAAACGATCGACTATGAGACGGAGATCGCTGGCCAGGCCGACGTGATGGCCGAGGCCGCGGCCAAGTTCACGTTCAGCCGCTACTTCCCGGAACTGCTCAGCGCGGCCGGCGTGACCGTCTTCCTAACGTTCGCCTCGTTCGCTGTCGCCGTCCTGATCGCCTTGCCGCTCGCCCTGATGCGACTCTACGGCCCTTGGCCGCTCCGCTTGTTCGCGATTCTGTTCATTGAGTTCTTCCGCGGCATTCCTGTGCTTTTGCTGCTGTTCTTCCTCTATTTCTTCCTTCCAGACCTGGCCGCCTTCCTGGAGCGGCTCACGGGTTTGCCCATGGACTTTCTCAAGCTCAATCCCTTTGTCGCCGCCATTCTCGGCTTCGGCCTCAACTACGCCGCTTACGAAGCGGAGATCTACCGCGCCGGCATCGCCGCCATCCCCGTCGGCCAGTGGGAAGCAGCCGCCTCGCTTGGATTGACGCGCGTCCAGACCTTCCGCCGCATCATCCTGCCGCAGGCCACGCGCCTCATTCTCCCGCCGATGACCAACGACTTCGTTGCCCTGTTCAAGGACACCAGCGTCGTCAGCGTGATCACCATCGTCGAACTGAGCAAGCAGTATCAGATGCTGGCCAAGAGCAGCTTCAAATATGCTGAGATCGGCCTGGCGACGGCGGCGCTGTACCTCGCCATGTCCGTCCCGCTCGGACTCTTCTCTCGTTGGCTCGAAAAGGTCCAGGCCGAGAAGGATAAGCGCTAACACGCCCGGTGGTCGTGGCTACCTCGTCTTCCGCGGAGCTGTGCATGGACATCCGATTGGACGGGCTCACCAAGCGATTCGGTTCACGGTCGATCTTGAACGGCGTCTGCCTCGACATCCCGGCTGGCAAGACCGTCATACTCATCGGCCCTTCGGGCAGCGGCAAGTCGACACTGCTCCGCTGCATCAACGGCCTGACCCCATTCGAGGGCGGCACGATTCACGTCGGGCCCCACCGGCTCATGCCGACTGCCGCTCCGGGCGCCTGGGCCGAGGTGCGCCGACTGGTCGGGATGATCTTCCAGGACTTCCAACTCTTTCCCCACTTGAGCGTGCTGGCCAACGTGATTGAAGCTCCGGTCCGCGTGCTGAGACTGCCCGTGGAGCAGGCCAGCGCTCGGGGGCGCGAGTTGCTCCGCCAGGTGGGCCTGGAGGAACGCCGCGACGACTATCCACATCAGCTTTCCGGCGGCCAAAAGCAACGGGTCGCCATCGCGCGGGCCCTTGCCATGTCCCCCCTCGCCCTCTTGTGCGACGAGATTACCAGCGCCTTGGACCCGGAGCGGAAGAACGATGTGCTCGACGTGCTGACAGCCCTCAAGCAGACAGGGCTGACCTTGGTCATGGCCACACACGAGATCGGCTTCGCCCGGCATGCGGCCGACCATGTGGTCTTCCTGGCCGACGGGCACATCGTTGAAGCCGGGCCGCCCGCGGAGGTCATTGGCCGACCACAGAAGGAGCGAACAAAGCAGTTCCTTCAGCGCGTGTTGGGGTAGGGGTGCACCCCTAGCCCTTGGGCTGATGCTGGAGCTGAAAGACGGCCAAGAGCAACTCTTCGCTCGATTCGAATTGCTTGCCCCCACGCTGGACGGCGTCGATCAGGTCGCGGGCTTCGGCCGGGGTATAGCCGACTTCGGCGAGCGACCGCAGCGCCTCCTTGACCCACACCTCCTTGAGTGAGACAGTGGGGGCGGCCGCGGGCTCTTCCGGGCCGCGCATCAAGGCGAACTTGGCCACCTTCTTCCTGAGCGTGCTGACGACCTTCTCGGCCGTCGCTGGCCCCAGCCCCGGTAGCTTGCTGAGGAAGCGCTGATCCTCGTCCATGATGGCGACGGCGATGTCTCGCACGGGCCGGGCAAAGGCTTTGAGTGCCTTCCGCGTGCCGATCTTGTCGACCGTGCAAAACAGATCGAAGAACTCGATCTCCGCTTCGCTGGTGAAGCCGATCAGCCGCGGATGAATGGCGCTCTGCATGGCCCCGCCTTCGAGGTAGTAGCGGGTATGTAGGGTGACCTCGGTGCCGAGCTGCCCCTCGAGACGCTGCCGCAGGTTCTCCGGCACGAGGAGTTCGTACTCCATAGGCCCTACTTGGAGCCGCACCCGGTCCGGCAGAACCTGATTGAGGGTACCGGTCAGGCGGGTGATCATAGTGGCAGGATCGGGTAGAACGGCTGCACGAAGAGATAGACGAGCATGAGCAGCGTCATCGCCAAGATCAGGGAGAAGAGCAGCCCGCCGACCCACGCACCGCCCAGGTCTTCGGGCATCGGTCCGGCCATTCGCCCGGGCTCGGGTCGGGGCGCGGGCTGGCGAACCGGCTTGTCCACGACTAATTGTCTCGAGACCGGCACAGGATTGGCATTCGACACCGGAGCGGCTCCGCGCGCGGCGGC
>CALLZJ010000437.1 GCA_937858435.1 uncultured bacterium | reverse complement strand
AGATAAACGTAGTTCTTCACGCCGATGAGCAGCGCCCTCGCCGGGTAGGGCCAGGGGATGCGGCCGGCGTTGCGGAGCGGCCGGGGCTCGGGAGGACTGGGCTTGGGGCCAGTGCTGGCGCGGGTGGCGACGGCCGTGGATGCCTCGGCCCGGGTGGTGACGGAGCGGAGGGCGTCGACCAGCGGCGTACGACCTGGGAGGGCGGCGGGGCCATCGGCCGGAGCGGTGCGGGCGTCGGTGGGCCGTTCAGAGAGAAGGTCGCTTCCCTGGGCCCAGATGAAGAACCAGGCCAAGAGCGCGAGCACGACCAGGAGCCCCCCAACCAGCGCGATCGGGAGCAGGGGCGACGGTCGGCTTCGGCGGATCACCTGGCGGAGCGACGGAGCTGCCGGGGTCGACTCGGCGTCGTCGATCGGCAGGGGTAGCGGCTCGTTCGCGGCTGCGGGGGTGGGCGGCGGCTTGGCCCCGGGTGCGGCGGGATCTGCAGCCGTCGACGTAGGACGGCGGGGCTCGGCAGGGGAGGGCGACGGTTCGCTCAATCGAGGTACGAGGATCGCCGTGCCGCACTGCTTGCACTTCACCTTCTGCCCGGCCAGGCGCTCGGGAATGCGGAGCGACTTCTGGCATCCGGGGCAGACAGCAGTCAGCGGTGGCGCGGACATGAGACACTCAGGGAGGTCAGTGCAAGGTGAATCCCGCCTAGGACTATGATACGGCGGCCCAAGGCCAGGGGGCAGTCGGAATCATGGCCGCTGCTAGGGTGGCAAACTGTGCGGCCCATGCGGGTTGGTTATCGCTGCGATTCGCCAGGAAGGGAGTTCAAACTCAAGAAGCCGTGCCCTGGTCGGTCGTTGTCTCCAAGTCATGGGCGGGTGGCTGGAAAGCTGGACAAAGCTTGCCGGCTCTTCGTGTTCAGATCGTGGCAGCGGTTCTGGCAGGGATGCGTC
This sequence comes from uncultured bacterium, assembly GCA_937858435.1. GTDB lineage: Bacteria > Planctomycetota > Planctomycetia > Gemmatales > HRBIN36 > CALLZJ01. The sequence goes on along the minus strand of CALLZJ010000437.1, from coordinate 3,086 downwards.
CTTTGTCTGAAGGTGCTGGCGGCTCGACGGGAAAATGGCAGCTTCCGGCTGCGCGTGACTTGAAAAGCCGGCCGATGTAATGGGGCGAGAGCCAGGCCATCTGGAGCCTAGTGCAACGTTCGGACGGGCCAGTGTGGGTCGGTCCAGCTACCGTCCCCGAGCGGGGATGGAGCGGAACGTTGGGCCGGATGCCATAGGATTCCACCTTTTCACTCTGCATGACGCAGAAAGGATCTCCGATGAAGAAGACGATTGCCAGCGCCCTCAGCGCCGCGGCGCTCATGTGGCTGGGTGGGACGGCGATGGCCCAGCAGCCTTGCCATACCGCCCCGGTGTGGCAGGCCCCGGTGCACGATCTGAACTCTTGCGACTCGTGCTGCAGCGGCGGCTTCTACGGCAGCGCCAGCGCCTTGTGGCTCAAGCCGCGCTGGGACAACAACCTCGCCTTCACGACCAACACCAACTTCGCGGACGGCGTGAACTTCGCCAGCAACGTGACCTCCACGCAGTTCAGCCATGACCTGCAGTTCCAGCCGCGCGTCATCGCCGGCTATGAGAGCTGCGACGGCATCGGCGGCCGCGTCCGCTGGTTCCGCGGCTGGTGGTCGGACTCGCAGGTCGGCATCGACCCGGTTGGCCCGCCGGACGGCGGCAGCTCCTCGGCGAACCCGCTCGGCCTGGCGATCAACAGCTTCGGCTCGGCGGTCGCTCCGGCCGCGATCTCGTCGGCCAGCAATCTGCGGCTGCAGACGTGGGACCTCGAAGCCACCAAGACCGCGAAGATCGGCGGCCTGGACCTGACCCTGGCCGCTGGCTCCCGCTACCTCCACATGACGCAGCACTACGACATGCACATCGCCACTCCGGGCGGCGACGTGTTCGTGGCGCAGGCGCTCGTGGCCGACCACAGCCAGAACCTGCTCGGGCCGACCGCGGCCATCGAAGGTCGGCTGGCCCTCGGCGGCGGTCTCGCCCTCTACACCGCCGGGCGCGTGTCCGTCCTGTTCGGTGATGGCCGGCAGTCGGCCACCTCGATTCAGTACGGTGCGGACTTCGGCTTCGGCGAGCCCGTGACCGCTCAGGGTTCGTCCGTCAACCGCGACACCGTCATGCCGGTGACCGAACTGGAAATCGGCGCTGAGTTCTCGACGAGCATGGGCAGCAGCCAGCTCTTCGCTCAGGGCGGCTTCGTCGGTCAGGTCTACTACGGTGCGGGCAACTCGAGCCGCTCCGGCAACTTCGCCAACGAGTCCAACTCGAACCTGGGTCTCGTCGGCTTCGCCTTCACCGTCGGCGTCCGCTACTAAGAGCAGTTGAAGTCAGGTCGGACGGCCCGGTTCGCCCATGGGCGTCCGCCGCGGGCGTGGTTCTCACGAACCACGCCCGTCTTCGATTTGGGGCCCGGTTCGCGCCGCGGGAACAAGCGTACTCGGTAGGGGGAGTCCCGCGCCTAGGTCCAGCCGAGCGCGATTTGGGGCGATTTCGATTGACAGGGTACCGTCAAGCCAGAGAATAGGCTCATGGCGAGGAGTTCTTGACAGAGGCCGCCCCATGAAGCGTTTGCTTGCAGCTTGTCTACTGGCTCTGGCCCTGCTTCTGGGGAGCACGGTCCCGGCTTCAGCCCAAACCCTCTACGGCGTAACTGGCGCGGGTGGTGCCAGTTCATCGCTCTACACGATCGACTTGACCACTGGAGCCGCCACCCTGGTCGGGCCCACGGGCTTCTCCCACGTCACTGGGCTGGCTTTCGATCCGACCACCGGCGTCCTTTATGGCCACATCAGCGCGCTGTTTGGCTCCACGCCCCTGACACAACTCATTACCATCAACCCCCTGACGGGAGTGGGCACGCTGGTTGGCCATTCAGGTCTACAGTCGCCTGACATGTCCTTCCGGGCGGACGGCACGCTCTTCGCCTGGGGCGAGGAGACCGACTTCAATCCATTTTTTGATCGTTTGTACACAGTCGATGTTGGCACGGGCGCTGCGACCCTCGTGGGAACCAGTTCGACCGCGAGCTTTCGAACGGGAATGGCCTTCGCAACCGACGGCACCCTCTTCCTGAAGTCAAATCTCGCGCTCTTCACCCTCAATCCGGCGGATGGAAGTTCGACTTCGGTCGGGACTATCACCGGTGTTTCGACGCTCCACAATGCCTTGGCCTTCGACTCCGCGACCAATGGCTACTCGATCAGGCGCGAGGACGGCGTCTCCTTCCTCGTGGCCGTGGACACGGTCAACTTGACAGCCTTTGAGATTGGCGACATGGGTGTTAGCGACATGTCGGCCTTGGCGTTCGACGTTGCTCCGATTCCGGAGCCGGGAACGCTGGTCCTGGCCGGCCTGGCGCTGGGAACCGTGGCCGTCACCGCTCGCCGTCGGCTCTGGCGGCGCCGGCGCAAGAGCTAGCCGCGTTCACTGGCACTCGCCGAGGCTGTCCGCGTCCCGCGGGCAGCCTTTTCTGTTGCCCAGTCTCAATCGGCCTCTTGCACCTGCCGAACTGCCGCGCCGCTGGTCTGGGCCGTGGTCCGTATCCAATCGTAGCCGCGCTGCTCGGCCTCGGCCAGGAGGTGTGTCAGCGCGGCTGAGTCGAGGGCCAGCGCTTTTGGCCGAATGAGATAGACGGCGGGCCCCCACGAGGACTGACCGGCCGACCCGCCTAGCGCGGTTCCGAGGTTGACCAGCCGTTCCACGCCGGCATCCGCATAGCGGCCGCCCTGGGCCGGGGCAAACATCTGGCCTGCCCGCAGGTTAAACTCAGCCAGCGCGGAGCCGAAGCGATGGAAGTCGGCCCCCTGGACGGCAGGCACGACTTCGCCCATGAGCAGATGGATGAGTTCACGTCGGCCAGCGGGGTCGGGCTGCACCCGGGCAAAGGCCTCCGCTTCCTTGGGGCCGCTCCAGGCTGATCCCTCCCGCGGCACAGCAATCCACACTTCCCAAGCCTCGGGGAAGGCGAGCCGAAAGGGAGCTTGGTCGGGGCCGGGGTCGACGATGAACCCGCCTTCCAGGAATCCGAGCATGCCCACCCGGGAGCGTTGCCCGCGTCCCAGCCAGCGAGCGAGTTCTGCCAGAGGGACGCCGAT
>CALLZJ010000436.1 GCA_937858435.1 uncultured bacterium | reverse complement strand
GCGACCACCGAGATCTACACTCTTTCCCTACACGACGCTCTTCCGATCTTGGGGAAATCACGGCGGAAGTTGGCCTCGAACCAGGCCGTTTCGCTCAGCAGCTTACCCTGGAGCGCCTCGGGGATGTCGCAGTACTCATAGACGTACTCGGTCTTGTTTTCGTTCGAGGTGAAGGAGTGCTTCTTGATCTCCACTTCAGTGCCTTCGGGGAAGCTCAGCTTGTAGCTCGAACCGGCGGGCTCGGCTGGCAGGCCAATGGAGAAGCCGAAGTCCTCGTGATCGAATTGTCGCCAGTTGAACTCCGGCCGAATGGGCAGAACGCCCGTCTGCTCATCCACCTTCTCGTCGAACCAGCGCGGCAGGGTGATGGCCTCCATGAACCAGCCGGCCAGGAGAAAGCCCAGGCCCGTGACGCAGACGCAGGCCGCGGCCCGCACGGCGGCCTTGGTCGATTCCATGAACATGATGAACAGGCACAGAAGCGCCAGCAGCGAACAGAGACCCGCGGCGACGGCGGGCGTCTCCCAGCCCCACTTCTTGACCATCTCGGGCTTGTAGGTCGAACCGTACCAGAACATGAAGGCCAGGATGGCGAACGGCAGCAAGGCCATGAGCCGCAAGGCCCACGGCACACTGTAGTCGGAATGCTTCAGCTTGCCGATGTCGCCGCCCATGAAGGCGACGATGTCGAGGGCCAGGAGGTTCTGGTAGCCGAAGCGGCGGATGACGCCGAGCTGGACCACGCGGCCCGAGCCCGGAATCGCCACGGAGATGCGGTTCTCGCCCAGGTACTTGACGTCCGCCCCCGGCGGCACCGTGATCGGGGGCTGGCCGGGAGGTGACAACTGCAGTCCTTCGGCGGTCACCTTGGCAGGGAACTGGCCCTTCAACACATTTTCAGGGTCGCGTCGGACAAACGCTTTGAAGTCGATCGCGGGAAACGTTTCCGTCTTGATGGTCGTGGACATGCGGCGGCGTTCCTATTCGTGCTGGCGAGACTCTCTTCGGAGCGATCGCGTCCATCCTAAGCGTTGGCGGCGCTTGAGGCAAGGGTTGACTGGCCCCTCTGCGACCGTGATGCAGAATCTCTCATGATTGGGCCTTCTTGGGATGGTCTGAGGCCCGGCGGCGGGGCCGCTTCGGCCGCTCGCCATTCCGCTCCTGGCTCACGCCTTCCGGCGACACCGGGGCCAGGATCCCGGGTTCCGCTGGAATCCGGGCCGCCGCCTCGGCGGCCAGAGCCAGGAAACGCTCCTGGCTCCGCACCCGGTTTTCAGGGTCGCTCGGCACCCGTTCCCAGTGGCCGTCCGGAAACAAGAGCCGGGCCTTCACGTTGTCGGCCAGGCTGATGGCCAAGATCTCCTCGATCAGCCGCTTTTTCAATTCCGGCTCCTCGATCGGAAAGACCACTTCCACGCGTCGGCTCAGGTTGCGGTCCATCCAATCGGCCGAGCCAATATAGACGTCGGGCGCGCCGCCGTTGGCGAAATAGAAGATGCGACTGTGCTCGAGAAATCGATCCACGATCGAGATCACGCGGATGTTCTCGGAGATTCCCGGCAGCCCAGGACGCAGAGCGCAAATGCCCCGGCAGATGATGTCAATCTTCACGCCGGCCTGGCTGGCCCGGTAAAGGGCCTGGACGATGGCGGGCTCCAAGAGACCGTTGATCTTGACAATGATCCGGCCGCCCTGGCCCGCCGCCTGATGAGCGGCTTCCTGTTCAATCTTGTTGATCATGAAAGGCTGTAAGCGGGAGGGCGCGACCACGAGCTTCCGCCACTGGGGCACTTCGCTATACCCCGTTAGGTAGTTGAACAGAGCCGAGACGTCCTCGCCGAACGCCTCGTTGCAGGTAAAGAAGCCCAGGTCGGTATAGAGGCGGGCCGTGAACGGGTTGTAGTTCCCGGTCGCCAGATGGACGTAGCGGCGCAGGCTGTCCTCTTCGCGGCGGACGACTAGGGCCACCTTGCAGTGAGTCTTGAGATTGACGAAGCCAAAGACCACATGGACGCCGGCCTTTTCCAACTCTCGGGCCCAGACGATGTTCCGCTCTTCGTCCATGCGGGCCTTCAGTTCGACGAGGACGGTCACCTGCTTGCCATTCTCGGCAGCCCGCTGCAGGGCGCGAATGATCGGCGAGTCGGCCCCCGTGCGGTAGAGCGTCTGCTTGATGGCCAGCACATTGGGGTCGGCGGCCGCATGCTCGATGAACTCAACCACGTGGGCGAAGGCCTCATACGGATGGTGGACCAGCACGTCCTTGGCCCGCATGGCCGCCCAGATGTTCGGCCCCCGCACCCAGTCTGGCGAAGGCCGCGGCACGAAGTGAGCATCGCGCAGGTGCGGATAGCCCGGCAACTGGTAGATCTGCCAGAGCCCGGTTAGATCGAGCATGCCCGGTGCCAGGGTCACGTCCTGGTCTTCCAGGTCCAAGGCGGCCGTGAGGAATTGCACCAGCGTGGACGGAGCCTCGGACTCGACATAGAGGTGGACCGCCGCCCCACGCTTGCGCTTGCGGAGTTCTTCTTCGAGGTGCTTGAGCAGGTCTTCCACTTCCTCGTCGATCTCGAACTCGTGATCGCGGATGACCTGGAAGGCAGCGGCGTGCAGAAGTTCCATGCCCAGGAACAGCTCCTGGAGATGCATGCGGATGACGGTTTCGAGGGCGACGAAGGCGTGGCCGGAGCGTGCGGGCAGCGGCACGAAACGGGCCAGCACGCCCGGCACCTGGACCACGGCGAAGAGCGGCTCGGCATGGTTGGCCCGCCGTAACATGACCGCTACGTTCAGCGACTTGTTCGAGAGGTGGGGGAACGGGTGACCGGGGTCGATAGCCAGCGGCGTGAGCACGGGAGCCACGTGGCGATGGAAGAAGGCGCGGATGTGCTTCTGATCTTCCTCACCGAGATCGGCCTGCTCGACGATACTGATGCCCGCCTTGGCCAGCGGCGGCAGAATCTCCTGGGTCAGGCAGCGGAACTGCTCCGCCGTCAACTTCTGCACGGTGCCGTTGATCTGCGTGAGTTGCTCGCGGGGCGGGACGCGATCGGCCCCAGAGCCTTCGAGGATGCCCGCCTGAATCTTCTGCCACAGGCCGCCCACCCGCACCATGAAGAACTCTTCCAGATTGCTGCTGAAAATCGCAATAAACTTCAGCCGCTCGAGCAGGGGAACTTGCGGATCGGTGGCTTCTTCCAGGACCCGGCGATTGAACTCCAGCCAACTCAACTCGCGGTTGATGTAGAGTGCCGGATCGTTCAGATCGGTGGTTGGCGCGGCAGTGGCGGCTTGGCTCATAT
>CALLZJ010000435.1 GCA_937858435.1 uncultured bacterium | reverse complement strand
CCATTGATGAACAGCGCTAGGTCCAGGGCGAGCTGGGTCTCGTCGCCCGCTTCCTCGATCGGCTGACGGTCGCCCGCGAGGGCAAGAGCCATGTCATCGCCGTGACCTACCGGTCGGGCGATCCGCAGCACGCCGCCGCCGTGGCCGAGTTCTTAGAGGTCATTCACGCCCCCGGCCGTTTTCCGCGTCCGATTCTGCTCCACTGTTTTGCCGGCACCCATCGCACCGGCGTCTTCCAGGCCATCTGGCGCATGGAAGTCGATCGGTGGTCAAACGCGGAGGCCATCGCGGAGCTGCGCCGCAACGGCTACGACACCCTGGACTCCGACACGGATGTACGCGATTTCCTGTGGCGTTACGTGCCTACGTGGCAGCGGCCCACGGGCGTGGGGCAGGCTCAGGGCCCGTAAACCGAGCGAAACCTGGGCCACTTGTGCGGCTTCGGCAAGCCTTAACGGTGAAGCGCCCAGGGGCCGAGCCCGATGCCGCTTTTGTCCTTGGCGCGCTGGACGGCCCACGTCACTCTGACCGATCCCCACTTGCAGCGAAAGGATCGCCATGCTTGCCCGGCTACTACCTCGTCTGGCCGCCGCTGCCCTGGTCGCCGTCACCGTGGCCGTGCCAGCGTTCTACTACCGGTCTCAGTACGACACGGCCAAGCGGCTGCGGGTCGTGACGCCAGGCAAAGTCTATCGCAGCGGCCAACTCACGGCCGCGACCCTCACCGACCTCGTCCGCCGTGAGGGCATTCGCACTGTCATTAACGTCCAGAACGAGCTACCCAATCCCGTGCTCGACAATCGCCAGGATGAGGCACACTTCGTTGAATCCCTGGGCGCTCGTTACGTCTTTATCGACATGGACCTGCTCGAACGCCATCGCATCCCGGCCGAACGGCCTGCCGCCGTCGAAGCCTTCCTGCAAGTCATGGACGATCCGGCCGCTTATCCCGTCCTCATCCACTGCCGGGCGGGCCTGCATCGCACGGGCACGCTGGTCGCCCTCTATCGCTTGGAATACGAACGGGAGCCGCTTGAGCGGGTGATGAGGGAGCTGATCGCCAACGGCTTTGGGACCCGACAGGCCACGGCCCGCAATGACTACATCCGACAGTACCTGTTGACCTATCAACCTCGGCCGCGCTCCGCGTCGGACGCCGTCCGCCTCAACCCAGAGCCATGAAGCACGTCGATCGCATGCTCGTGTTCGGCTTTGTCCGCGCTTGGCTCATCTGCTTCGTGAGCCTGGTCAGCCTCTACATCATCATCGATCTCTTCAACAAGCTCGACGACTTCCTCGATATCTCCCGCGACGGCGGACTGCCCGTCTTGCTCTTGCAGGTTGGCCAGCATTACGGCTGCCAATTGACGCTGATCTTTGATCGCCTCTGCGGCATGATGCTCCTCCTGGCGGGCATGTTCACGCTGACCTGGCTACAGCGCAACAACGAGCTGACGCCTTTGCTCGCCGCCGGCGTATCGATGCGGCGTCTTTTGCGACCCGTCTGGGCCGTCACGCTGATCTTCGTACTCGTGTCGGTCGTCAATCGCGAATGGGTCATGCCGTCGCTAGCCGCATCCCTGCAAACCAGCCCGCGCGACTTGCGCGGCGATCGCGCCCTCTTCGTCATCGGCAGCTATGAACCCAACGGCCTCCTCGTCGAGGGCAAGCTTGCCCATCGCCAGGACAAGTTGATCGAGGGCTTCATGGTGACCGCTCCCGAGCAGATCGCCGGGACGCTCGTGGTGCTCCAGGCCCGAGAGGCCCGCTACATCCCACCGGGTACGGGGCCCGAGACTGGCGGCTGGCTCCTCACCGAAGCCCATCCCCCGATTCTCGCCCCGTGGCCGGTGCCGGTCCTGACGATGATCGATCCAGGTAAATTCTTCCTGAAGACGGAACTCGTCGACTTCGAAATGTTGACTCGCTCCAAGGCCTGGCACCAGTTTGCATCGCTGCAGGACCTGAAAGAGGAGATGAACAGACCCGGTGCTCGCTTCCTGCCCCTCATCGCCATGCAGATCCACCTCCGCACGACGGCCCCGGCCCTCATGCTCATCGTGGTGGTGATGGGCTTGGGAATGGTGCTAGCCAACCGGGATCGGCACTTCTTCATCAATGCCGGGCTCTGCCTGGCCCTGGCGGCCTTGTTCTACGGCGTCCAGCTTGGGGCCAAGTACCTGGGCGAGAACGAGTACGTCGCTCCCGCCCTGGCTGCTTGGTTGCCGTTGCTCACGTTCGGCCCCCTGGCGCTCGTGCTCCAGGACGCCGTGCCGACGTGATCGTGGGCCCTCCTTGGCCCCTCGGAATCCACTTCCCGCTCATTCACCGAGTGCCGCACGGGCACGTCTAAGACTACCGTCAGGTCCGGCATTCGATGGTGAGCGTCGAGGGCACGGTTGTCGGCCGTTGCTGCATGTTGTGAGTCTTGTAAGTCGCCAGCAGGGTGGTCACTTCGGCGGGCTGCAGCGGTCCGACCTTCCGAACCGCCTGCACTTGCCTGGTCTTGTCACTAATGACCAGCACCGTCTGCCCTGTAGCGTTGAACTCCTTGGCCAAACGCTTCCCCTCGGCCGCTTCCTGGTCGACGAAGATGCAGACATAGTGCTCGGCAAGCAGCTTCTGAGCCTCGGCCGGCATTGCCCCATTGCGGAGTAGGCTATCGACGCTGCCCCGCCCGACCACGACCGCCACCGAGCGGTCCAGCCGGGCAGCGATCTTCATGCCTTCGCGGTAGTCTGCGTGCCAGACAGGGCCCGGGGCGGCTTTGGCCGAGATCGGCCACAAAGCCATCAGTGCCAAGCAAGTCCACGACATTTCCATACCTCCTGGTGCGTGTCAGAAGCAGTCCGTTCACCGCCGCGACTTCGTGCTCCGCGGCGAATGGGAAAGTTGTAGAGACTAGAGGAGCCAGGTCAACCTTGTGGGCTGCAGCCCGATTCTTAACCTCGAACAGTTCGGGGTATTGATCTTGACCGGCTTGCGGAATCCGGTATGAGCCGCCCGTCTTTTCAGGGGGAGTCGTCAGGGCGAGAGCCGCGACACGTCCAGCAATGGACGTAGTCGTGGGTCGTCCTGGCTGGGGTGGTGCTTGGCCTGGGTGCGTTCTAGCTCGCCTGGCGGCTCCACCCCTGAGAAGATGCCGCTCGCCAAGGAGTGGCTCGCCAGATTAGGGGGGAGCGAACGATGCGTGCGTGGGCGCGAAGAATCGGCTTGCTGGCCCTGGCGCTGGGTGGCGTGGCGATGGCCGGCTGCAATCCCTTTGGCGTCTTTACGCTGGCGGCCTACCTGACCGGCGTCGATCGCGAACAGAAAGTCGCCTTCCGCTTTCCGAACGACGCCCAACGCGTGATGGTCATCACGGTGCTGCCGCCCAGCTCGCCGTTGGATCTGGGCAATCTCGATCGCGAAATTAACGAGAACCTGTCCCGGCGCATCTCGCTCTACTTCGACAGCAAAAACCGCCGCTTCAAGAAGGAAGTGATCCTGCCCCGCAAGCTCCATGAGTTTCAGGGGCAGAACCCCGACTGGCAGCGCATGGACGTCGGGGACATTGCCCGGGTGCTGAAGGCCGATCACGTCGTCGTGATCAACCTTCGCATGTTCCGCCTGTACGAGCCTGGCTCTAGCAATTCGTTGTACAAGGGTCATGCCGAGGGCACGCTCACCGTGTTCCGGGTCACCCCAGAGGACTGCGAACCGGTGATGCCGGAAGAGGCGATTGTCGTCGACTTCCCGAACGCGGATCGGCCCGTGCCGACGACGGACGTGTCACTGCCGCGCTTCCGACAGGCCTTCATCAATCACTTCAGCGAGCGAATCTCCTGGTACTTCGTGCCGCACGAGACGGCGGACGAGTTCGCTCGCAGCACGTTCTAGCGGCCACGGCGACCGCAGAAGCAACTAAAGGGGCGACGTCGGACGCTGACGCCGCCCCTTCGACGTTTCCCGCTTACTCCTTCTTCACGCGCTTCCAGGTCACTAGCGTTCCCTGTTGCGAATCGAAAGCCTTGGGCCGACCGCGGTCTACGCCGGCCATGCAGACCCGCACTTCATCATCCCCTGTAAACTCGTAGATGCCCACGATCTTCGCCTCACCCTCTTCCCCCTCCACGGTCGTGGTCGCATCGATCGCGCGTGGCGATTGGGTCGCGTCGAGCTTGAACTTCCCCTTCACCGTCCGTGGTTGCCCCTCCTCATCGCGCATGACCACCGTGTATGTGTCGTCCTTCACCGTGCGCTTCGCGGCCTTGGTCATTTCCTCGGGGAACTTTTCGCCGTTAAACTCGCCGCTGACCATCTGCCATTCGCCCTGCATGCGATCCAAGTCTTTCTTGGCATCCTCATCGCCCCACGCGCCTCCCACCATCAGGCTGAGGGCCGTCATCAGCACGATCATCCAGCGCATGGCATCGTCTCCTTTCATGCGTTTACATGGGGCCGCAACGGCCCCCGTGAATCGACATTGTAGGCAACTGAACCGTACCTGACCCCACCGTCGCCACGGCCGCCTTGTTACCAAGCCGTTACAGCAACTTTGGCGTCTTAACGGTAGGATGCCGTCAGTGGCGCGGCGAGGATTGGCTCCTTGCCGCAAGTCACGAACCTCGGCCCCGTGCCTATGCCCCGATGGAAAAGGAGAGCCCGATGCGAAGTCTGATGATTCTTGTGATGGTGCTGCCGCTAGCCGGTTGGCTCAGTGGCGCGGCCGCCGAATCGGCTGCTCAGCCAACGGTCAAGATCGCCACCAGCAAGCTCGCCCAAGTGACCGTCTACACCGGCTCCGCCTTGGTGACGCGAGAAGTCGACGTGCCCGAGGGCACGGGCATCTTTGAACTGATCGTCTCACCTCTGCCGACCGGCGTGGTGGACTCCTCACTCTACTCGGAGGGCAACGACACCTCGCGCGTGCTCACGACTCGGGCCCGCACCAAGGTCGTCCAGGAAGACATCCGCGAGGAAGTGCGCAAGCTGCAAGCTCAGCTCAAGGAGCTGCAGTTGCGTTCGAGCCAGGTGGCCGGCGACATGGAGACGGTCGGCCAGAATCAGCGGCTCCTGGAGAAGCTTGAAGACTTCACCTCGGCCACGACCAAGCAGCTTACGGAAAAAGGGCTCCTCAGCAGCGACCAGACCATCAAACTGGCCACATTCGTCATGACCACGCGCAGCGACCACTCTAAGCAGCAAGTCAACCTGCAGCATCAACTCGAGCAGATCGCTGCGGAGATCCAGTTCGTCCAGCGGCAGCTTCAACAGAAATCGGCAGGCAGCGGTCGCACGGAACATGAAGCGGTGATCGTGGTCGACAAGCGCCAGGCGGCGGCCGGCAAGATTCGGCTCAACTACCTGGTCAATGGCGCGAGCTGGAGGCCGCAGTACAAGTTCCGCGCGGGACAGGCCAAGGAGCCCGTCCAGGTCGAGTACCTGGCCGCCGTGGCTCAGAACACCGGCGAAGACTGGAACAACGTGCAGATCGTGCTCTCGACTGCTCAGCCGATGCTCAATGCGGCTCCGCCCGAACTGCGGGCCCTGGAAGTGTCCTTGGCCCAGCCGGTCGTCGCCAGCGGTCCGCGTGTGCAGGGTCAGGCGCAAACGGCCAACAACATGCCCAGCTTCGACAACATGAGCCAGCAGCAACTGGAAGTCCAGTCGCGGGCCCTGCGCAGCAAGGCGATCGAGGACTATCGCGGCAACCGTACCGATGTGGCCGGCAAGGCGATCAACGACGCTGCCGCCATGGAGCAGTGGGTTGAACTGTGCCAGATTGAAGGCGTTGCGCCCGTGGCCGGTGTGCCGGGAGCCCCCTCCTCGAACCGCGAGGGACCGTCCGTCACGTATCGCCTGGAATCGGTCCTGAGTTTGCCTTCGCGCCGGGATGAGCAAATCGTCCCCATCGCCCGGCTCGACCTTGTGCCTGACTACTACTACAAGGCCGTGCCCGTCCTCACGAGCCACATCTATCGCCAGGCCGACCTGGTTAACCGCAGTGAGTGGGTGCTCCTGCCGGGTGAAGCGACCATGTACCAGGGCGCCGACTTCGTGGGCCGGTCGACGTTGCCTCTGGTGGCCATCGGTGAACAGTTCACGGTCGGCTTTGGCGTCGACCCGCAACTCCAGGTCCAGCGTCGGCTCCTCGACCGCAACCGGACCGTGCAGGGCGGCAACCAGGTTCTGAAGTATGATTACCGTATCCTGGTGAGCAGCTACAAGACCGAGCCGGTCCGGCTGCAACTCTGGGATCGGCTGCCCGTGGCGGAGAATCCGAACGTGGCGATCACGTTGGTGGGTCAAGCGCCGGAACTGTGCCGGGATCCACTTTACCTCCGCGAGGAGCGGACGAAGAATCTGCTACGCTGGGACCTGACCATCGAGCCGAACACCAGCGGCGAGAAGGCCGTGGCCGTGAATTACCAGTTCAGGGTTGAACTGGACCGGCAGATGCAACTCGGCACGTTCGCGGCCAAGTAAGCAGATGCCGCATCCGTTTCGGGGCGCGGGCGGGGTAGCCCGGCCGGGGCTGGCGCCCCTCAGGGGCTGGCGGGCATGAGGCCCCATCTGGTCGTCGCCGAAGATGACCCCGCCATCAGACGCGGCGTCGTGGATGTTCTGACCGCCGCGGGCTATGACGTCGGCGCCGCGGCCGACGGCGCGGCGGGCCTGGAGATCGCGCGGCGACCTGGCGTCGCCCTGGTTCTCTTGGACCTGCTCATGCCCAAGATGGATGGACTGCAAGTACTGGCCGAGTTGCGCCAGGAGATTCCCAGCTTGCCCGTCATCATCCTCACGGCCCGGGGCAGCGAAGAAGACCGAGTCCGGGGGCTCCAACTCGGCGCCGACGACTATGTCGTCAAGCCATTCTCGGCTCGGGAACTCCTGGCTCGGGTGCAGGCCGTTCTCCGCCGGTGCCTGGGACAAAGCCAGGCCATTCGGCAGGCGCGCTGGGGCAGCCTGCTCGTCGACTTCCAGCGCCGCGAGGTACGGCGGTCACGCAAGGAACGGGAAGAGTTGTCGGAGATGGAGGCAGCCGTGCTCGAGTATCTCCTCAGCCAGCGGGACCGAGCGGTTTCAAGGCCGGAGCTTCTGTCCCGGCTATGGGGTGCCCACGTAAGCGATGCCGAGACTCGGACGGTCGACATGCACGTGGCCCGGCTCCGCCAGAAGCTGCAAGCGAGCGACGCTAAGAACGGTCAGGAGCCGATCGTCACGGTTCGGGCCCAGGGTTACATGGCTGGTCCGCTCTGGGTCGTCAATCCTGACTCGGAGGAACAGCCATGAGCGCCTGGTTTCGCGGCCATTCGGGATTCGGGCTGGCGTTCCTGGCCATCACTGCCCTGGTGGCCGGCGGGCTCGGCTGGGTAACCTGGGTTGCCCTCGACTTGGAACGAGCCCAGCGGCTCGCCCAGGCTCAGGCCGATCGCTATGAGAGGTTACGCCTGGCCTTGTGGCGCTTGGATGCCAAGTTATTCCCCGTGCTGGCCCGAGAGAGCAGCCGCCCCTTCACCCACTACCGCCCCCTCGCCACCTTCTCCGCTGCCATCGTCCCTCCGACGCGGACGACCGCCATCACGACGTGCGACGTGCTTCACCCCTCCCCCTTGATCGAGGAGCCGTTGCCGTCGTGGCTGCAGCTTCACTTCCAGGTCAACCCGGACCAGGTCCCCGTCTTGTGGGAGTCGCCGCAAGTCCCGAGCGACGGTGACTGGGCGTGTATGATGCAGGCCAAGTTCCCCGTCACCCCGGTCCCCGGCTCGGAGCAGCGTCGGCAGGTCTTGGCCGAACTCAAACAGAAGCTCGAACCCAATCTCGTACGGCAGTGGCTGACCCAGCAACGTCAACAACTGGAAGCGGAAGCTCGCCCGGAAGTCCGGACTGAAATGGCCGCCGCCGACGCCATGGGCGGGCCTGCGATGGACAATACCCCCTGGCGAGGACAGACTGATAACCAAGCCACGCGCGGTGACGCTTCGATCAAGTCTCAGAGGATCGAAAACGAGTTTATTAACCGGGCCCAGCAGCGCCAGCAATTGGACCGAGGCAACGTCTATCAGGGTCAAGTCCAGGGTCCCGCGCCGTCTGTTCCCTCGACGGTCAGTGCCCAGGTGGGGCCGCTGCGACCCTGGTGGCTAAGCCTCGTCGGTCGGGAGGATCAGTTGCTGCTGGCCCGGTGGGTCAAGGTGCATGAAACCGAGTACTGCCAGGGTCTGCTGATCGACGATGCCAGCCTCCGGGCCGAACTCGCCGACGCCGTAGCCGACCTCTTCCCCCGGGCCCTTCTGGTTCGGCTCCCCGCGGGGAAGAACGATCGACCCGAGCAGACGTTAGCCTCGCTGCCCCTGGTTCTCGACCCGAACGAGCCCCTGGAACTGCCCGAAGCCGAGGCCTGTGTCTGGCCTGGCTGGCTGCCGTCGTTGGACTGACCGCGGTCGGCCTGGGAGGCTGGTCCTTGCTCGATCTGTCCGAGCGGCGGATCCGCTTCGTCTCCACCGTGACCCATGAACTGCGGACTCCGCTGACCACATTGCGGCTCTATGCCGACATGCTTTCCAGCGGCATGGTGACCGATCCCAAGCAACAGCAGGATTACATGCAGACCCTCCACCAGGAAGCGGAGCGGCTGCATCGACTGATCGCCAACGTCCTGGACTATTCGCGGCTTGAACGCAACCGAGTCTCGGTGCGGCTGGTGGCGCAGCCCGTCGCGGAGATCCTGGCCACAGCGGTGACGACCTGGAAAGTGCGCTGTCGCCAGGCAGACAAAGAACTGGTCGTGGAAGAGCCCAGCCCGGCCGACCTCACCGCCCACACGGACGGCGAACTGGTGCAACAGATTCTCGGCAATCTGATTGACAACTCCTGCAAGTACAGTCAGAGCGCGGCCGACCGGCGGGTCTGGGTTCGGGGATTGGCAGTAGGCAAAGGCAGAACGGCCATCGAGGTCGAGAATCGCGGACCGGGCATCCCCGCCGCAGCCGCCCGGCAGGTGTTCCAGGCCTTCGAGCGCGGCCAGCACGTGGACGCCACTACACCCGGCGTCGGGCTCGGACTGGCACTCGCACAGCGTTGGGCTCGGCTCTTGGGCGGCCAGCTTGAATTGCTGCCGGCCACGGAAGGAACAGGGGTGCGTTTTCGTCTCTCGCTGCCGTCGAATGCTGCCGGCTAGCGAACCTGCAGCCCGCTAGCCGCGCTTCTTGAGGGCAGCCGCCATGGTCTCGCCGAGCGTGGCGGGGCTGTCCGCCACCTCGATCCCGGCTGCCCGCAGGGCCTTGATCTTGTCCTCGGCGCCGCCCTGGCCGCCGCTGATGATCGCGCCCGCATGGCCCATGCGCTTCCCCGGCGGGGCGGTTCGACCAGCGATGAACGCGGTCACGGGCTTGGTCACGTTCTCCTTGATGTAGGCCGCGGCCAGTTCTTCCTGATTGCCGCCGATCTCGCCGATCAGGATCATGCCGTCCGTTTCGGGGTCGGCCTGCATCAGAGCCAGGGCATCGATGAAGGACGTGCCGTTTATCGGATCGCCACCCAGACCCACGCAGGTCGACTGGCCAAGCCCCAAGCAGGTGAGCTGCCAGGCTGCCTCGTAGGTGAGCGTTCCGCTACGGCTGATGACACCGATTCGGCCCGGTTTGTGGATGTGGCCCGGCATGATGCCGATCTTGCACTGCCCGGGTGTGATGACCCCGGGGCAGTTCGGACCGACCAGCCGCGTCTGGGGTTTCTTGGCCAGATAGTTCTTCACTCGAACCATATCGAGCACCGGAATCCCTTCGGTGATCGCCACGATCAACTGGATGCCGGCATCGGCAGCTTCGATGATCGCCGCCCCTGCCGCCGGCGGTGGCACGAAGACCATCGTGGCGTTGGCCCCCGTCGCGGCCACGGCCTCGGCACAGGAGTTGAACAGCGGAAAACCTTCCTTTACCTGCCCCCCCTTGCCCGGCGTCACGCCCCCTACCATCTGTGTGCCATAGGCCCGGCACTGTGTCGCGTGAAAAGTTCCAGCCTTGCCCAGCCCTTGCGTGAGGACGCGCGTGTTCCGATCGACAAGTATGCTCATGGTCCGCTCGATGGCTCCCGGGCCGCGATGTACGACTCCACCTGTCGGGTCATGATATGCGAACACGCGCCCGGGCCAAGGACGGTTGTGACTCACCAAGTCGGCGGTGCGACGAAAGGTTCAAGCGGCTCGGCCGCCAGGCCAGCCTCCGGAATGTCTGCTTCGCGGCCCAGGGACCAGAAGATGCCCTGCAGCACCAGCCGCCGCGTTGCCTCGTGCTCGAAGTCGCTGGGATGGCCCAGGGTCGTGAAGAAGACCCGACCACCCTGGTGCGTTTTGGTCCAGGCGACGGGATTCGCGGTGCCGAAGCGTTGGCCGTCGGACTTGGTGCCCTTGACCGCCGCGCCCAGGGCGATTGACGAGCAGTCCCCCACGAGCGGCGTGACGTGGTAGAGCCAAGATCGGCAGTGCCACTCCGGCGGCACGCCCCGGCAGATCGGATGGTCCCGCACCGCCAGGGAGACCTGCGTGCTCGAATCGTGGCCATGATGCCGAAGCCACTTCTGGCCGAAAACTTCGATTCCGAAGCCATCGTTCCAGCGCGACTGTGGATTGTCGGCCGGGTAGAGAAACGCATGGGTCGTCGTGCGCAGCCCGACCGTAGGCTTGCCGGAGCGAACGAACTCCAGGATGCGTTCGAGTTGCTCGGGCGGCAGCTCCCGGAAGCGAAGATAAAAAACGGCCAGGTCCGCGTTGGCCAGAGCCTCGAGGCCAGCGATGTTGCGCTTGAATTTCGGTTCCTTTTGCCCGGTCGTCGGGTTGACCGCTCGGCACACGGTGCACTTGAAGCCATGTCGTTCTTCCAGGATACGGGCCAGCATCGGCATCGTGATCTCGGAGCGATACTCATCGTCGCCCGTCACGAAGACCACGTGGGGCGCGGCCGCCTTGTCCGCCGGTTCCATGGTCGGGCTGAGTGGGCTCCCATGGCCCAGGGACCCGAGCCCACTCGCCGCCAGGCTCACCAGGACGGCAACGACCACCAGCTTCAGACTCTGCCGCTTCATGGCTACTCCCACTTAAGGACTCGCCCCCGGGCCGTTGAGCCGGGCACGTCTTCGAGCTGAACCTGAAAACCTCTCGCCCCTCGGGCCGTCCGGTCTACCCGGAAGGTCAGGCGGCGGAGACCCGGCCCGACGACAATGCTAGTCACTTTTTGGAGTTTGACGGGCTGCTCATCGACCCAGAGAGTCAATCCCGCGGGATCGTCGACCAGCAAGCGCAGCTCTCCCTCGCCGCCGACGTCAATTCGGGCCAGAGCCAAGAAGCGCTCGGCGTCGATCTCGTCCGTTGGAAACGCCCCGGCGACGCGGCTCGCCACCGAAAGCCAGGGGAGCGTATCGTCCAGCAACTGGCTCGGCAGCAGAGCGTCTGGCAGGTCCGTGCTCACCGCCTCGGGCAACGCCGTCAGCACACGCCAGGAGCGCACGATCGGCACATTGGGTGTGGCATAGGGGCCAGGCCGGCCAAGCTGATTGAGGAAGGCCACCAGATCGACCAACTCGGTTCGGGTCATCTGATCCACGAGATTGGGAGGCATGATCGAACCGGCATCCTTAAGCTGCTCGATGCTCTTGAAAGGAATCTGGATGATCTTGCGGGTGGTACTGTCCTTGAGCACCAACTCCTGCTGCGTACGCTTCACGGGGATGCCGGTGTAGAGCCGGCCCGTGTCCGTAAGCACGACCAGTCCGCCGTAGCCCTCGCGCACCGCCTTGTTCGGTAGCACGACCGACTCGATGAGATAATCCAGGGGCGAACTCGTGCCGATGCCCTCCAGATCGGGCCCGACGTGGGCTCCGCCGCCGGCTATCGCATGGCAAGTCAAACAGGCGAGGTCCTTCCGTCGGAAGACCGCCTCGCCACGCTGTGGGTTGCCCTGTCGTTTCACTTCCTCGATCAGCTCCACGAGATCGGCAGCCGAGAGCGCCTGCACCGGGCTGCCAACGCCTGCCGCCTTGCTGAGCACGGCGACCAGGTCTGGAAGCTGATGGCCGGAGCCATTGAGCCAGCGCAGTGCCTGCTTGGCCGCATCCTGGTGGAGCGTCTTGCCCTCGAGTTCACGCTGCAGCCGTTCCAGCCCTTCCTTGCGACCCACGACGGCAGCCATCGCCACCGCACAATCGCTGGCCCCCGGGGCGACGGTGAGTTGGCCTGCCAGGTGCGACGCTGCCGCGGTCGGCTCGACCGCGGGCAGGGCCGCGATGGCATGCCACGTGACGCTTCTCGCCCCGGACTTGCCTGCGAGCAGCCGAGCCAGTGGGCGCTCCAGCGGCCGCGGATCGGGACGCTCGGCCAACCCATCCAAGGCAGCGACACGGACGGAGACGTCGGAGCTTTCGTCCCCGGCCACGTCAACTAGCACCTCCCACGCCGCCTCTCCCGGAACTTGACCCAGCAGCCGCAGAGCGGGAATCCGAATCTCCGGTGCGACGGTTGCAAGCGTGGCTGGCTGGACGAGACCCGCCCAGTCGGCCGTTAGCTTGAGCTTCCGCTGCCGCACGGCCTGGCCCACGACCGTCAGCAGACGGGCCCGCCGGCTCTCCGGCTTGGCGATCCGATCATGCACGGCCGGTTCGAGCAGACGCCGCAGATGGGCGGCGGTACCCGCCGAAGCAATGAACTCCACCAGAGCGTCTTGTTGACTGGGTTCCAATGGCTCCCGCTGCAGGAGTTCCAGGACCAGCGCCGCCGATTCGTTGGAGGGGATGCAACTCAGGACGGCGAGCAGGCGCTTGGGATGCCGGGGCAGTTCGAGCTTGCCGGAGCGCAGGGCCGGCAGCCATTCGGACTGGAGCGACCGAACCGTGTGGGTAAAGGCGTGACGCAACGTGCGGTCCATCGGCAGGTCGGCGGCGAGTGCCACCCGTTCAATCGTCTCGGGCCGCCGCACGAAGCTGAGGGTCGCCAGCGCCTCCATCCGGACGCGCGGATGTTCATCGGCGACGCGCCGTGCCAGCCAGTCCGTGGCCTCCGGAACCTGTTCGAGGAGATCGCGGAGGACAACGCAGGCCGCCGCCCGGGCCCTTGGCTCAGGGCTCTCTAAGACCTGCCGCAGTAAGCCGAGATCGACTCGTTCAATAGTCTGCTGTGCCCACAGAGCCTCGAGCCGATGGTGTTCAAACCCCGGTGCCTGGACGTCCAGCCCAGCCACAAAGCGGTGAATGGCCTCGGCAACCGCGGCAGCCTCCCGAGCCGACCGGTCATAGAGGACGCGACGGGATATGTCCCGAACATAGGCATCGGGAGCGGCCAGGTTCTGGCACAGTTCGTCGAGGCTCTGCTGGGCGAAGGCGGGCCGCTTGAGCGGCGCGCTGCCTTTCTGCGTGACGCGCCAGATGCGACCGTTGACGTGGTCGCGGCGTGGGTCCCTAAACTCGTACTGCATGTGGCCAATGAGTTCTTGGAAGAAGTCGGCCACGTAGACCGCCCCGTCGGGCCCCACCTTCACGTCGACTGGCCGGAAGTAGGGCTCATTGGACTGGATCAGAAGGGGCTGCACTTCGCGGGTGGCAAAGCCGGCCCCGTCGTCGCTGAACTGGTAGAGGTTCACGGTCTTGTTCTTGAACCCATTGAGCACCATCGCCCCCTGGTACTCTGGGCGCCAGTGTGGCCCCTCGATGAACTCGTTGCCACACGCCTTGGGCGCACCCGTCTCCGGCGTCCGTTCACTGGGGTTGCCGTGGATGTGGCCAGGGTTCAGATGCCAGATGCCCCCTTGCGGCCCCTCGGTGAGGAAGGCCTGGCCCCAGCGGTCGAAGGCCAGGCCCCAGGGGTTGGTCGCCGTACCGACGTTGTACAGGCTTAGCTTCTGGTTGCGGGGCCGTAGCTGGAAAGTGCCCCCGTCTTGCAGCCGGACCAGCCCGTGGGGCGTTTCGATCTGGGAATGAAGGAACACACCCGACATGAAGTAGAGCCAGCCGCCCGGGCCCCAACGAAAGGCCGAGATGGCATGGTGATTGTCCTCGGTGCCGAAGCCCGAGAGGAAGATGCGGCGCGTGTCGGCCCGCAGTCCTCCCTGAGAGTCCTTGAGGAAGAGCAGATCGGGCTGATTGGCCACGTAGACGCCGCCGTCGCCGAGAGCAAGTCCGGTGGGGACGTAGAGTTGGTCGTAAAAGATGGTACAGCGGTCAGCCCGACCATCGCCGTCCGTATCCTCCAGCACCGAGATGAAGTCCATGTGCCTCTGCCCAGGGAGCACCTGCGGGTACATCGGCGAGTTGATGACCCAGAGCCGGTGCTGGGCATCCCAGGCCATGGCGATGGGGTTCATGACCCAGGGTGAACTGGCGAAGAGCGTGACTTCGAAGTCGGGATGGACAATGAGCTCTTTGAGCTGGTCGGCGGGTTCGTGCAGCCGGGAGTGTGGGTAGAAGGACTTGATCTCTTCCGCGATCTGGTCGGCCGTGCGCGTCGTGGGCGTAATCGGCTCCGCAGGCCGTGTCAGCGCTCCCACGGCAGGCGCGGCAGCGGGAGCGAACCCGGTCAGGTGGCTGCCCAGCAAGCCGACCAGCGTGACAAGAACCAGTGGCAACAAGCAGCGGAAAAGTCTCATGGCAGGCTCTGGTCGGTTGGAAGCGAAAGGTACGCACACGAACGGAATCAAGGCGGGGTCAGCCGGTGGGATAACGGACGCTGGTGAGGCGCATCGACCAAGGCTAGAACAGCCGGCCCGTGGACTGGCCGTTTCCGCTCTGGGCCTGATCGCGTTCTTCCATCTCGTCCCAGTTCACGAGTTGGATCGGCAGCGGCATGACCCGGACAAAGCTGGCACGCTTGACCGCTTCGAAGCCCTTGCCGCCACGCCCCGTGATCTCACGCGAACCGAAGAACTCCATCATCTTGCCGCCGCTCGTCTCGACGGTCAAGCAGTCGTTGCGATTGTTGACCAACACGCCGCCCAGGCAGCGGTCGTCGTCGGCCAGTTTGATACCGATCACTCCTTTGCCGACGCCAGTGAGCGTGGGAATCTCGTCAATGGGAAAGTGCAGGACATGACCGTTCTGGGAGGCCAGGATCATGCTCTTTTCGCCCCGGAGCAGGAAGACCGCCACCACGCTGTCGCCATCGGCAAGGCGGATATACTGCCGTCCCTTGACCGTGGACTCGGAGCGATAGCCCGCCAGCGGCAGCCGCACGACTTGCCCGAGAGCGGTTACCACGAGCAGGTGCGGCGTTGGCGGATCATCCCGGCGGCCGGGGACGTCGGCGGGGGTGAAGCGGGGATCGGTGCCCAATGCCGCGACGATCCGCCGACCGTCTCCCAGGCGGAAGAACTTGCTGATCGGCTCGCCGTAGCCCGAACTCGCCGGTACGGCATTGATCCGCATTGTGTAGGCGCTGCCGTCGTCGCTGAAGAAGATGACATGGTCCAGTGTGTTGCCGGGTACGACGGCGAGCACCTCGTCCCCTTCCCGCACCCGGGTCCCTTCCACGGAGGCCAACCGGCCGACGCGCTTGATCCAGCCCTCTCGCGTCAGCACGACGTTGGCATTCTCGCGGACGATGTACGCCTCGGGGTCGAACTCCGGGGCATCCTCAGCGCTGACGATCCGCGACCGTCGCCGATCGCCGTGCTGCTCCGCCACTTCGTCGAGTTCCTTGCGGACCACCGCCCAGAGCTTCTTGGGCGAACGCAGTAGCTCCTCGAGCCGGCCCGCTTCCTCCTTCTTCTCCCGCAACTCGTCCATGATCTTCTTGATCTCGAGCTTGGCGATCTTGTAGAGCATGAGCTCCAGGATCGCGTCGGCCTGGGCCTCGTCCAGCCGGAAGCGGGCGCAGAGCTTCTCGGAGGCATCCGCCTTGCCCGTGCTCGTTCGGATGATCTGCAGGGCCTCGTCCAGGGCGTTGAACACCAGGCGGAAGCCTTCCAGGATGTGGATGCGGGCCCGGAGCTTTCGCAGTTCATGCTCGAAGCGCTTACGCACCGTCTCAAACCGGAAGTCGAGGAAGTAACGCAGAATCTCGCGCAGGCCCAGCCGCTCCGGCCGGACGGTGTTGCCCGCTGCGGGCACCAGGCAGGTGAAGTTGCAGGAGTAGTTCTCCTGCAGGGCGGTGTGCTTGAACAAGTACGCCATCACGAGTTCAGGATCGGCCTCGGGCTTGAGTTCGAGCACCAGCCGCATGCCTTCCTTCTCGTTCGTCTCGTTGACGAGATTGAGCACTTGGGGCAACTGCCGGCTCGCAATGATCTCGCCGATCTTCTCCTCAAGCACGCCCTTATTCACGCCATAGGGGATGGAGGTGACCACCACCTGCTGGCGGCCGCGCGGCAGCTCTTCCAACTTCCACTCGGCCTGGACCTTGATGCTGCCGGTCCCTTCCTCGTAAATCGCCCGCAAAGTACGGCGATCCGCGAGAATCTTGCCGCCGAGCGGGAAATCGGGCCCCTTGAGCTTGTCCAGAAGTTGAGCCGTGCTGGCGTCGGGTTCCTCGGATAACAGCACGGCGGCCCGGCAGACCTCACCAAGATTGTGCGGGGGAATGTTCGTCCCCATGCCCACGGCGATGCCCGCCGAGCCATTGACCAGTAGATGCGGGAAGCGAGCGGGTAGCAGGACCGGCTCCTGCCGCGTCCCGTCGTAGTTGGGCCGAAACTCGACCGTCTCCTGGTCGAGTTCCACCATGAGTTCTTCGGCGGCGGGGGTCAGCCGGCACTCCGTGTAACGCTGGGCGGCCGGAGGATGGCCGTCGACCGAGCCGAAGTTCCCCTCGCCTTGAACCAGCGGCAAGCGGAGGCTGAAGGGCTGGGCCATGCGGACCAGGGCGTCGTAGATCGCCGCATCGCCGTGCGGGTGATAGTTGCCCATCACTTCCCCCACGACCTTGGCGCACTTAGCGGGCTTCTCCCCCGGGCGCAGCCGCAAGTCGCGGTGCATGGCATAGAGGATGCGACGCTGCACGGGCTTCAGGCCGTCCCGAACGTCGGGCAAGGCCCGGGCCATGATGACCGAGAGCGAATAGTTCAGATAGCGCCGCCGGGTCTCCTCCGTCAGCGGTACGTTTTCGATGCGTTCAGGCATGGGGCCGTCGTGGATAGGTCAGGGGTCAGAATTCCGAAGCCAGGCCAGCGGGGCGGCGGGGACCGTGCTCACTCCGCCTCTTCCAGGTAGGTGTAGCCGTCCAGCCCCTGCTCGTAGAAGCGCAGAAACTGCCGGGCTTCCTCCAGCGAGATGCGGTTGGCCCGCACGGCCTTTTCGGTCTCCTTACGCATCATCGTGAGCAGGTCATCCGCGGAGAACTGGACATATCCCAACACCTTGCGGACCGAGTCGCCCTTGATGACCGTATCGATGTTGTACTGGCCGTCATCCTCGACGCTGACGTGGACGGCGTTGGTGTCGCCGAACAGGTTGTGCAAGTCGCCCAGGATTTCCTGGTAAGCCCCGAGCAGGAAGCAGCCCAGGTAGTAGGGCTGGCCATTGAAGTGATGCAGTTCCAGCGTGCTCTTGACGTCCTTGAGATCGATGAACTGGTCAATCTTGCCGTCCGAGTCGCAGGTGATGTCGCCGAGAATGGCCCGGCGCGTCGGCGGCTCATTGAGCCGGTGGATCGGCATGATCGGGAAGAGCTGATTGATCGCCCAACTGTCGGGCATCGACTGAAAGACCGAGAAGT
>CALLZJ010000434.1 GCA_937858435.1 uncultured bacterium | reverse complement strand
CCCAGGCCGCCTTGCTCGAAGCGATGCAGGAACGGCACGTCACGGTCGGCCGCACCCGCCACCGCCTGCCCGAGCCGTTCTTCGTCCTGGCCACGCAGAATCCGATCGAGCAAGAGGGCACCTATCCGCTGCCCGAAGCCCAGCAAGACCGCTTCATGTTCAAGGTCTTCGTGCAGTATCCCTCGTTCCAGGAAGAGATGGAGATCGCTCGGCGGACGACGGCCTTCGGCGGCGAGGAACTGCACACGGTCTTGACCAGCGAGAGCATTCTGGAGCTGCAGGACCTGGTGCGACGGGTGCCCGTCAGCGATCACCTCTTGAAGTACACGCTGGCCCTGGTCCGGCAGACGCGGCTGGGTCAGCCGGGCACGCCGGAGTTCGTCCGCGAGTGGCTGGCCTGGGGGGCCGGACCACGGGCGGTGCAGAACCTGATCCTCGGTGCCAAGGCCCGGGCGCTGCTCTATGGCCGGACCACCGTGCAGCACGAGGACCTACAGGCGCTGGCAGCGCCAGTGCTCCGCCATCGCTTGCTGACGAACTTCACGGCGGCCTCCGAAGGCGTGACCAGCGACACGGTCGTGGCCAAGCTGCTGGAGACCACCCCCGTACATGAGAATGAGCTGACGCGCGACCCGCGTTTCCAGAAGATCTTTGCGTCGTAAGGTGGCAACTCGCCTGGACCCGGCGCCCAGCCCGGTCGCAGTCGCTAGGCCCGAGCGCAAGCGAAAGGATGGATGCGAGTGGCGGTGGCAACGGCTGACGATCCCCGGCGCTTCCTGGACCCGAAGGTCATCTCGCGGATCCAGCGGCTGCACGTTCGCGCCCGGAACGTGGTCGAGGGCTTTATCGCTGGCTGGCATCGCAGCCCTACCTTCGGCCATTCCGTCGAGTTCACGCAGCACCGGGAGTACACGCCCGGCGACGATCCACGCCACTTGGACTGGAAGGTCTGGTCGCGCACCGACCGCTACGTGGTCAAGCAGTTCGAGGCCGAGACCAACCTCCGCTGCACCCTGGTGGTCGACGCCAGCGAGTCGATGCAGTATGGCTCGGGCCCGATGACCAAGTACGACTATGCGGCCACGGTCGCCGCCAGCCTGGCCTACCTGCTCCTGCGGCAGCAAGACGCGGTGGGGCTCATCACCTTCGACCAGACGACCCGGCAGATCGTCCCAGCCCGCAGCCAGCAGAAGCACCTGGACGCGCTGCTGCAAGCCCTCGACGTCAGCCAGCCTCGAGCCAAGACCGACCTGGATGTGATCCTGAAGCGCGTCACCGAGGCCGAGCCGGCTCGGGGCATGGTCGTCATCATCTCCGACCTGTTGGCACCACGGGAGCCCTTCTTCCGTGGCCTGGACCTGCTCTGCCAGCGGCGTCATGACCTCTTGGTCTTTCACGTGCTGGACCCGGCGGAACTGGAGTTCCCCTTCGCCGGCACCACGAAGTTCGAAGGCATGGAGGAACTACCCGAACTGGTGTGCGACCCGCGGGCCCTGCGCGACGGCTACCTCGAGGCTCTGAACGAATACCTGACGGAGGTGCGGCGCGGCTGTGCCCGGCGGGGCGTCGAATATGCCCTGGTCCGCACCACGGACTACCTCGACGCCGTGCTCACGCGCTTCCTCACGGCCCGGATGACCCGGAGATAGGGTCCCACGCTGTCGCACCTGGGGATCAAGCCATGATCACGCTCACCTGCCCTTCGTGCCAGAAGACGCTGTCGGCGCCAGACAAGGCGGTCGGCAAACAGGCCACCTGTCCCGGCTGCGGGACGGCCGTGGCGGTCCCCCTTCCGCCCGCCGCCACCCCCATGCCCGACACGGTCAAGATGTCGGCCGATCAGATTCAAAAGTACATCGGCACGACGAAGCCGCCCACGCCTCCGGGTTGATTCCTCCTCACGAGCCCACGGACGCCGATGTTCGACTCTGCGATCAATCCGCTGGCCTGGTGGGGACTCACGCTCCTGAGCGTCCCCCTCATCATCCATCTGCTCAACCGGCTGCGTTTCAAGCGTGTCCGCTGGGCCGCGATGGAGTTTCTCCTCCAGGCTCAGAAGCGGTTCAAACGCCGAATCATCCTCGAACAGATTCTCCTCTTGCTGCTCCGCTGCCTGCTGGTGGGCTTGCTCGTGGCGCTGGTGGTCCGACCGACCTGGTTCCTGGGAACCGGCGCCCAGTCCGCTTCCTGGCCGACCCATCATGTCTTCTTGCTCGACGACACCCTGAGCATGCAGGACCTCGTCGATGCCCGCACGCCGCAAGGAGCGACGGCCTTCTCCGAAGGGCAGCGTCTGCTCACGGAACTGGCCCAACGCCATGCCGACAGCGCCGCCCAGCACCACTGGGTGCTGCTCCGCTGGACCGAGCCCCTGGCCCCCGACCTGGGCCGACCCTTGCCCGCCGACGCCCCGCCTGCTTCGGCTGGCGATCTGCCGTTTAGCCAGGCCGTCGGGGCCGCCGAGGTCGGCGACGTGAAAATCAAGGTGGAAGGGCTCCGCGTCTCCGCCCTGGCCGCCAGCCCCCTCCCCGCCCTGCGCCAGGGGCTCCGCTATCTGGAGCGCGTCCGCGACGGCCACAAGGTGCTCCACATCGTCAGCGACTTCCGCCGGCCGGACTGGCTCGAAACGACGGCCAGCGATCTGCACCTGGCCCTTGGGGAAGCCCTGCAGCAGCGCGTCCGCATCCGCTGGCATGACGTGGCTCGGCCCGCACGCTCCAGCGCCGTCGCCGAGACCCCCGTCAGCCATACCAACGTCGGCATCGTCGACGTGACCGCCCGGCCGCGGCGCCGGGCCGAAGCGGCCACGCCCGCGGCCGACGTGCCCCTGCGCGTGGTCACCCCCCGGCTGCCGTTCGATCTGCATGTCACGGTCCGCAACTTCGGCGAGGCGGAACGGCGCAACCTCCGTCTCACCGCCGCCACGGGCTCCAACCCCCGGGCCAACCGCGTCATCGAACGCTTGGGAGGCCGCGAGGAGCGGACCCTCGTACTGGGCCTGGAGTTTCCCGCCGAGGAGCCGGCCGGTCTCAAGCCGCTCACGGTGCGGCTCGAAGACCCCGACCAGGGGGACCACCTGCCGGCCGACAACGTCTGGCGGCATTTCGTCCAGTTGCAGCGTGAAATCCCCGTGCTGCTCATCGACGGCGACCAACGAACGGGCGACATCCCGCAAGATAGCTGGTTCGTGGATGCCGCCCTCGCCGCCAGTCCCCGCAGCGGCTACCGCACCGATCGCCTGGCTCCCAAGGAACTCACCCGCCAGACAGACCTGACTCCCTATGGCGTCATCTACCTGCTCAACATCACCGGCGTCGGCACGGGGGAAGGCGAGATCGACCCCACTTCCTTGCCCATCCTGGTGGAACACGTGCGCCGGGGCGGCTGCCTGGTCTTCTTTCTTGGCCCGCGGACCAACGTCCAGAACTTCAACGAGCAGATCTACCGCCGCGGTGAAGGGCTCTTCCCCGCGCCGCTCTTGCTGCGGCCCGACCCCGAAGGGCGCGGCGAGCAGAGCTTCATCGACGAAGCCCCCGACGACCGCGACCCCGGACCCAAGATGCGGTTCCCCGAGGAGGGCCACCCGGCTTTGCCCTTTGCCGGCGAACTCGCCGACCGCCTCAGCCGCTTCATGCTCATCAACCGCTACTTCCGGGTCGATCCGGCCTGGAGCGTGCCAGCAGGAACCGAGGTGGTCGTGCGGCTTGCCAACCGCCGGCCGCTGGCCCTCTACGTTCCGGATGTGCAACAGATCATCGTCGATCTGCGCGACCAGGCAGGCGACCTGGGCCGCGTCGTGGGCCGGCATGCCACCGCTCTGGAAGAAGCCTGTGCCGACGCCGATTCCAAGCGGGCTCAGAAGTTTGAGCTGACCCTGGCGCTGGAGGCACTCCTGGGTGATCCGCTGCTCGCCAGCCACTGGAGCGGCGCGGGGCGCGACCTGCGTGTCCGCGTGGCCCGGTTGCTGGACCGACTGCGGGAGGGCGACCCGCTGGTCATCGAGACGCAGGGGCGCCCGCCACGCTCCGGGCGGGTCGTGGCGGTGATGACACCGGCCGCCCCGACGCCCATCCGCGGCCGGGACTACGGCTGGAACAACCTGGCGGCCGGCGATCTGGGCCAGTTCTTCTTCGTGCCCATGATGCTCAGCATGCAGGGGCATTTGCAGAACTGGACCCAGGCCATGCAGCGCGCGGACGAGTATCGGCTCGGGGAGACGGCGGAGATTCGTCTCAGCCAGCAGCGCTACGACCCGCAGATCGAAGTCTGGTTCGAGGCCGACGACGGCTCCGGCGCCCGGCGCGTCAACACGATCACCGCCGAGTCGACCGGAGCGGAGGGCGACGCCGCCGAGTGGTTCGCCCGGATCGCCCCGCTGCAGGGGCCCGGCCACTACATCCTCAAGCTGAATCAGCCCAAGCCCACCAGCCAACCGGCGGGCGGCGAGATCTCGCTCGATCCCAACCTGGCCGTGACCCAGGCTGCTCCCGAGGATCGACCCCTGGCGTTCAACGTCGACAGCCGACATGAGGGCTGGCTGACCCGCTTCGCCGAGGCCGATCTGCACGAACGGCTGCTGCAGGCCCTGACTCAGGGGCCAGCACGCATGCCGGTCGTCGAGGCACAGCAACAGGTCCGCCGCGCTGCCTTCCAGCTTCAGTTGGAAAGCACCGACGAGGAAGCCCAGGCCGCGTCGACTTCCTGGTCCGATTTCTCCTGGGTCCTATTCCTGCTCCTGGGCCTCATGCTGCTCGAACAGCTCCTGGCCCGGCGCTTCAGCCATCACCAGTGAGGCCACACCGCTGCCCACCGGCAGCGCAGCGACGATGCCAACCATGACCAGCGACAGCACCTTGACCATGGAGTTCATCTGGCGACGCCTCTCCGAGCCGGCGGAGTGGTTCGGCCGGGTCATCGACATGGAGCCGCGCTGGTGGCTGGGCATCGGACTGCCCGTCCTGCTGGTGGCCATCCTGTGGACGCTGCGGAGCTACCTGCGTGAAGGCCGGACCGTGGGGCGGGGCTGGGCCTGGCTCCTAGCCGGGCTCCGTTGTGCGGCCTGCTTGCTTGTCTTCATCGTCTGGCTTTTGCCGGCCATGCGGCCCGTCGAAACCAGCGTCCAGGAGTCCCGGGTACTGGTGCTCCACGACGTTTCGGCCAGCATGCAGGTCTCGGACGATCCACCGCCCGAAACGCTGGGGCCGCCACGCATTAGCCGGCAGGACCGGGTCCTAGAACTACTGGTGCCCCGCGCCACGCCGCGGGCTCCAACCGGCGTCCCAGGCTCAGCGGATGAGGCCCATGCCGCGGGCCCGAGTTCCGAGACGCCGGGCTCCGCCAACGCCCAGCCCGCCCGGCCGCCGCTCAAGTTCCTAGATGAACTGCTGGAGCGCAACCCGCTCTCCTTCTACCGCTTTGGCGAGATGCTGGACCCACGCCCCTGGGTAATCACGCGGCAACAACGGCCCACCTCGAACGACTGGACCGCCTGGCTGCATCCGAGTCCCGTGCCGCCGCTGTCCGGCCTGGTCCCGGCTCCAATGATCGGAGAACTGGGACGACTTCGGCAGCGCCTGCCCAGCGAGGAGATGGAAGGAGCGGCCGCCCGCCGGGAGCGCCTGGCCGACGATCTGGAGCGTTGGCTGCGCGACTACCAGCAGACCCAGCAGCGGCTCCTGTCCCGCACTCGGCTGGGCGTGGCGGTCCGCGACGTGCTCCGCCGCGAGAGTGCCGCCAACGTGCAGGGACTGATTGTCGTCAGCGATGGCCGGGTGACCGCGGGCGCAGAGCAGGACATCGCGGAGGCCGTGGCCCTAGCCCGGCGGGAACGCATCCCCGTCTTCGCCATCGGCGTGGGCCGGCCCGACCCCCTGCCGAACCTTCGGCTCGTGGACATCCTCGCCCCGGCCCGCATCCAGCCTGACGACCCCTTCCCGGTCCGCGTGGTCGTCGAGGGAGACGCGGTGCCCGCCAGCCATCAGGCCAAGGTGATCCTGCGGATCGAAAAGCCCAAGGGCGATCCCGTCGTGCTCGACGAGTTGGTGACACTGGCCCCCACGACGGGCCTGCTCAGCCGCGGCGTCGCCGAGTTCCGCGTCGAGAACCCCGATAAGCTCAAGGGCGATTGGCGCCTCACCGCGCTGGTCGAACCCTTGCCCGGAGAACGGACCCGGCTCGACAATCGCAGCGAGGAGCCCACGATCGTTAAGGTGGATGAGAGCAAGCTCAACGTCCTGCTCTTCAGTTCGGGCCCCTCCCGCGAGTATCAGTTCCTGCGGGCCCTGCTCACGCGCGAACCGGACAAGTTCGACCTGACGATCTGTCTGCAGTCGGCCTTGCCCGGCTCGGTGCAGGACGTGCAGCCGGCCCGGCTCCTGGACCGCTTCCCCACGGAGCTGCGGGTGCCGGACGAAGATCCCATGAACCTGGGCCGCTACGACGTAATCGTTGCCCTCGACCCCGACTGGCGCCAGGTGCCGACCACGGGCACCCCCGAAAAGCCTTCACCTCAGGCCAACCTGCGCCGCTGGGTCGAGCAGTTCGGGGGCGGGTTGGTGCTCGTGGCCGGGCCGGTGAACACCTTCAGCCTGGCACGCAGCCGGGAGCTGACGGACATCCTGCACCTTTACCCCGTGATCTTCGACGACAGCGTCAGCGCGTTCGACATTCTGGACAAGCCCGCCAAGGAACCCTTCGCGGTCAACTGGGACCCGGCGGCCACGGGGCAAGCTTTCCTCAACCTGACCGACGCAACCGATCCACGCCTTTGGCTGGAAGGCTGGGAAGATTTCTTCGAGGTGAAACGGCATCCGGAAACAGGGCTGGCGGAGGGACCGGCCCGGCGGGGCTTCTTTAGCTGCTTCCCTCTGCGGTCGGCCAAGGAAGGTGCCACGGTGTTGGCCCGCTTCGCCGACCCGGACCGCAAGACCACCACAGGCCAGCGCCAGCCGCTCATGGTGCTCGGCAAGGCGGGCAAGGGGCAAGTCCTCTACCTGGGCACGGGGGAAACCTATCGCCTCCGGCAATACAGCGACAAGTACCATGAGTTGTTCTGGACCAAGCTGGTCCGGCAACTGGGCAAGCGCGAGACGGCCCGAGGCCTCTTGCTCGTCGGCAGCCGCTTCACCGAAGGCGAAACGGTCGCGGTCGAGGTGGAACTGGTGGATGCCGCCTTGCAGCCGCTCAGTCGTCCGGAGTACGTCCTGGACCTGTCCCTTCGGCTGCTGGATGCCGGGACGCCGCCGCAGCCGCCGCTCCTGGAGATGTGGGAAGAAGCGGTACTAGCCGCTGCGGCTCGGGCCTTGGGTGGCGAACGGCCTCTCTCCCGCGAGGGGGCGATCGAAGCGCTGCAGACTCTGCGCCGCAACCAGGGGGAACTGGCCACGGACGCCCGCTTCACCGACGCCCCCGAGCCGCGGGGGCCGCCGGGACGCTTCTACTTCCGCCTGCCCGCTCCCAAGGCAGGGTCCTATCGCCTCGAATTGAAGGTGCCCGGCTCCAGCGACGTGCTCACTGCCCGCTTCCGCGTCGAGGCCCCCGATCCGGAACTGGACGACACGCGACCCGACTTCGCCACGCTCCATCGCCTGGCCAGCCCCATGTCCGAAGCCGTGCTCCGCGACCGGGGCCGACTCGCCGGCCTCACCGCCGCCCTGCAGCAGTCCCGCATGCACCTGCTCGGGGAGAGCCTGCACCCTTCGCGAACGGCCACGACCGACGCCGCGGGCGAACGGCTCCTTTTCACCTTGGAGTCCGCCCCCTGGATCACCGAGTGCCTCGATTCCAACCCGGTCACCTTTCGCACGGAAGGGCAGCCCCAGGATATCTGGGACAAGGGCTTCAGCGTCTTCTGGAACCTGGACGATCCGAAGCAAGCCAGCGGGCCGCCCTGGGCCCTGGTCACGCTCATCGTCCTGCTCGGCTCGGAATGGCTCATCCGCAAGCTGCTGCGGCTGGCCTAGGTTTCTCGTCCCTCCGCACTTCGATGGAGATGAAGGCATGTCCGCCGGTCCGGGTGCGAGCCGATTCGCGGTCAAGCTACACCGGCAGGTCTGTCTCGTGCAGACCGAGGACCCGCTGCTGGCCGAGGAACTTCTGGCCCGCAAGAAGCTGGCGGAGGACATTGTCGGCCGGCTCACGCCCACCGTGCTGTTGGTCCGCCCGGGCCGCGCCGACGCGGTCCTGGACGAACTCAAGGCCATGGGCCATACCCCCCGGGTCCTGTGACCTCCGGGGCCATTTCTCAACGCTGATCCGCGGCGAACCTTGAACGCCGTCTGTGGAATCCGCCCGGGTCTGGCCCGCACGATCGTTGCCACTGGCAAGGTCGACGACCGACCCCAACCCACCTGCGGAGGTTTGGCGTGAACCCGCCCGCAACGTCGGGTAAAATAGGAAAGCTGGAAGGTCATTTGCGACTACGGTCGGGGATTCTCTCATGAGCGCTGCTGCCGCCTTGGGTTCGCCGTCTGCTCGACCGCGGTACATTCCCGCCGAGGTCAGCAACTGGCTGACGTCGTTCTGGATGACCATGGGCTTCGGGCTCTTGCTCCTGATCATGCTCTGGCCCGAAGTGGGTCAGGTCATGGGGATGTTCGAGGGTGCCTTCGGCCGGGTGCTGCTCTTGCTCATTTTGGGCGGCGTGGTCGGCGTCGGCAGCTTCGTGACGCTCGGCGTCGTTCAGGCCGATGAGTCGCGCTACCGGCTCGGGAAGCTCTTCCTGCTCATCGCCATGATCGTCGGAGCGCTGGCGGCCATCGCCGTGGTCATCATTCGCTTGCAGGCTCCAACCACGACCGAAGCGGGACTGCAGTCGCCTGGCTTTATCGGCGCCTCGCCGACGCTGGGCGCCATGCTGCTCATCGTGGCCTTCCTCATGCCTCTGTTCTTCGGCATCCTGACGCTGAGCATCGGCGTGCAGCCGGGCATCAAGCGTTTCTTCAATCCGCCGCAGGAATCGGTGCTGATCGAAGCCGAGGTGGACGCCGACGCTGGCCCGAGCACCAAGCCCATGGGTCAGACAGCGGAGCCCGTGGCGGTGGAAGATGAAGTCGTCGTCGTGGAAGATGATGCCGTGGCCTTCGTCGAGGAAACTGCGGCCGCCGACGCTCCGCTCGAAGTCCCGGCCGACCTGGACCAGCCGCTGGCTGTCGATTCACACTTTGATATCGACATCAATCAGCCCGTTGATGCCACCATCCAGTCTGATCCCATCGTCCCCGTGAAGCCGGAAGACGTGGACCAACCTCTGACCGGGGACGATCTGAAGCCGCTGGACGACGAGTCGAAGTAACGGCCGCACCCGGTGCCGAGCTACGTCGGTGCCTGGTCGGCGGCGAGCATCTCCTCCACCAACTGGCGGGGTGCGCCAATGTCGATCACGTGGACCGCTCCGGTCCACGCGGCGGCCCCTGGCGACAGAAATCCCCTCTTCCACGCCACAAAGGTCGCTGTCAGGTTGGCCCGCACCGTGGGCCCCAGCGGCTGGCCACTATTCGCATCCAGCCCCGAAGGCAGGTCGACCGCGAAGCGGCCGCCGGGACTCTGGTTCATCAGGTCGATCACGTCGGCCAATGGCGGCTGAATGGGCCCGTCTAGCCCGGTGCCGAACAGGGCGTCAACGATCCAGTCAGCCCGCGCCAAGAGCGACCGCACCGTCCCAAGTTCGCCGGCCGGCCGGGGCAGCGGATGGAGCGACAGCCTCATCCGTTGCACGATCTGCAGGTTGATCCGGGCATCGCCGACCACCGCGTCTGGCTCCGCGAAGAGCAGCAGTTCAACGGGGATGCGGTGGCGGTCGAGGTGCCGGGCCATGACCAGGCCGTCGCCGCCGTTGTTGCCCTTGCCACAGCAAATGACCACCGGGCCGCGCGGCTGCTGTGCCAGGAGCAGTTCCGTGGCGCCACGTCCGGCATTCTCCATGAGCACGATGCCGGGGATGCCGTACTCCGCGATGGCCCTTTGATCCAGGTGCCGGACCGCCGCGCGGGTCAGGGTGGGCTGGGCACTGGCGACCATGGTAGGGGCCGTCTGCGGCGGTTAGCGGAAGTCGGGCATGTTGCCGGCGATGACGTCGCGCTCCCACTCTTCGAGCAGAGGCCACCGCTCGGCACAGGTGCCGAAGTCGGCGAGCGTCAGGTAGCCGGTCAAGCGGTCGATCGTCTTCTTGAGGAGTTTCTTGTCGTGGCGGAAGGCAGGGCCGTGGCTGGGCAAGAGGTACTCGGCATCGTCGGCGGCGATCCGCTTGAGCGAGCGGATGAAGTCGGGGATGCTGGAGCCATGGTGGGCGTCGATGACGCCGACGCCGCCGTCCTTGTAGACATTGTCACCGACGAAGAGCAGCCGTCCCATCTTGAAGGCGAGCTGGCCCTGGGTATGGCCGGGCGTGTGCCAGACGGTCAGCCGCTTGTCGCCGACCTCGATGACGTCGCCGTCTTCGAGCAGCACGTCGACCTTGCACGGCGGCATGGGCAAACGGATGTCCTGGGCGTCGATGCGGGCGAAGGTCATGATCTCGTCGCCGGTTTCGAGCGGTGCTTGCGCCAGGGGATGGGCGGCGACCTTGGCCTTGAAGACCTCCTTGGCCCGGGCCAGCCCCTGCACGTGGTCGGCGTCGGCGTGCGTGGCGATGAGCAGCTTGCACTGCGAGAGCTTGAAGTCGAGAGCGCGCAGGAGGTCGATGATCTCGTCCACCGCGTCGAGGTAGCCGATGTCGATCAGGGCGAACTCGTCCCCACCGTCGATGACGTAGACGTTGACCCCGAGCTTGCGGCCAGCCTGGTAGTTCAGCTCGAGGACGCCTTCCCGGGGAAAGAGATACTTGCGCTTGCGCATGCCGGGACAGGCTCCCAGTGAGGACTGATCCTAGAGGGTTATTATGAGACCCCGCCGGGGAATCGCAAGGCAGCGGGCCGGGCAGCGAGGTTAACTGCCGCCGCGCTGCTGCCCGACGAACCAGTAGTAGGGGGTGCGGGCCAGGGGCAGCCAGGGCAGGCGCGCGCGGGCCTCGGTGAAGCGAACGGCCGCGAAGCGATGATGCAGGTAAGGGATGTGATCGGGGCTGGGATGGACATTGTCGAAGCTGAACCATGTCGGCCAGAAGGTCCGCGTCCACCAGCCATGGCGATTCCAGCCGTCCATCGGGTGTTTCTTGCTCACGTAGAAATCGACGACGCCGACGTGGCCGCCGGGCCGGAGCAGCCGCTCGGCCTGGTCGACCGCTGCGAACCAGTGGGGGATCATGGTCAGCGAGTAGGAGAAGGTGACGACGTCGGCCTGACCCTCGGGCGGTGAGAAGGTGGTGGCATCCGCCTCGACCGTCACGACGTTGGTCCAGCCCCGGTCGCGGATGCGCTGCTGCGCCACCGCCAGGAGGGACGGTGACAGGTCGACGACGTAGACCCGCCGCAGCCGCCGCAGGGACTCGCCCAGCCGCTCGAGATTGGCGCCGGTGCCGCCGCCGAACTCGATCCAGACTCCGTCCTGGGGCACGGGCAAGGCGGCATAGAGCTCGGCCCGACCCTGGAGCAGGCGGGCCCGGGAGTCGTCGTAATGGCGGGCTTGCTTCTGATAGAAGCTCTCGAGCCGCTCGGCGTGGGTCCGGCCGCGAATGGGCGCGAAGGCCAGGTGGTAGAGTGCCCGCAGGTCTTGGACGGTTGTCATGGGCTGGTCCCGCTAGACCGCCAGATCGGCGATGTAAAAGCTGCCATAGGTGTGGACCCGGTCACGAACATGGAGCTGCTGGGCCAGCGTGGTGTTGTAGGTCAACACGTCGCCAACCCGGCGGGTCCGACCGCGATGCCGCACCAGCAAATCGTCGACGAAGTCGACCTGGAGGCCGCCGCTTCGCCAGAGCAGGCGTGCTCCCGGGGCGGCGGCAGCCACCAGGGCCTGCCACTCCGCTTGCAGCCAGTCACGGCGATGGGCGCTGAGCCAGTCCATGTGGTCGAGCAGCACGAAGCGCGTCACGCCCGGTCGGCACTGTTCGAGGAAGTGCTGCAGCGGCGCGGTGTGGACGTGGATGCGATCTACCAGGCCCGCCTTGAGCCGCGCGAAGGGTTCGGGACGCAAGTACTCGGGACAGCATTCAGGATCGTAGGCACCGGTGAGGTAGACCCGCCAGAAGTAGTTGTCGGCCAGGGGCAGGTCGTGGAAGACGGCGTGCAGGCATTCCTCGACGAAGCTGGCGATGCGGGCCTGGGTCGTCCGTTCCAGGTGTTGCCGCTGGGCCCGGGGCACGCCGAGCAAGGCCAGGGGGGCGTCGGCGTTGATGAGCCAGCGGAGCATGCGGGTCCAGAAGCCGTCGCGCAGGTGTCGCTGGTAGATGTCGCGTTGCACTTCAAGGGACGGGGCCCGGAGAATCGCGTTGACTGGTTCCCGGAGCTGGACGACGCGGTCGATGTAGAAGTTGACGGCCCTGGCGAAGTGGCCAGCCGCGCCACGGAAGTAGAAGGAACGGGGAGCAGCAAAGAAGTCCTGATGCCGGTCCCAGAAGACCCGCGCGCCGCCGGTCAGATGGGGCCGCAGGGCATCTTGATAGAGGGCACGAAAGTCACGCACGCCCCCATGACCGAACACCGCGAAGAACTCCGCATGGTTCAGGGCACGGATGCCGGCGATCTTGAGTGCCAACAGGGCGTTCTGCCGTGGATTGACGTCGATGCAGTCGATGCGGGCAGGCCCATCCAGGGCGTAATCCAGAGCGTTGCAGCCGGCCGAGGTGATCATGACCACGCGATCGGCGGGCGCGAGCGCCAAGGCGACGCGGTCCAGGCGTGGGTCTTCCCAACAGGTGTTGTAAACCAGGTGATGGCGATGCACCAACTGGAAGAAGAACTGACTGAGGGTGCTGGAGACGCGGGCGGCCAGTTTCATGTCGGCTTCCTACCGAGGCACGGCAGTGGTGAGGTCGTCGAGATCGTGTTCGGCCAGCATGCTGGTCTCGCTCAGTTGCAAGAGCAGGTCGGTGGGCAGCGTATCCACGAGCGTGTCGGTAGTGGCGGCGTCGGCCCAGTCCTCGGGGCGGGCGGGTTCAGCGAGAACCTCGTGGGGGCGGTAGATCAGTTCGAGCCGGCCGTTCTCATGTTCGACCAGGCCGGTGCAGCTCTCGACCCAGTCACCGGCGTTGCAGTAGATCGCGCCGCTGGCCAGGGTGACGATCTTGGGCGTGTGGATGTGGCCGCAGATGACGCCATCGCAGCCCCGGGCCAGAGCATGCTTGCCAAGCAGTTCTTCGTAGTTGGAGATGAAGCAGGTCGCCTTCTTGACCTTCTTCTTGATGGCGCCGCTGAGGGACCAGTAGCCCATGCCGACGCGGCGGCGCAGGCGGTTGAACCACTGATTGAGCACCAGCAAGGCGTCGTAGCTCACGTCGCCGATCAGGGAGAGCCAGCGGGCATGGCGCACCGCGGCGTCGAACTGATCGCCATGGATGATGAGATACCGGCGGCCGTCGGCAGCGGTGTGGATGAACTCGTCCTGGATGCGGATGCCGCCGAGGTCGTCGATCAGGTCGCGCAGGAACTCGTCATGGTTGCCAGGCGTGTAGTAGATTTTCGTCCCACGCTTCATGAGCTTGAAGAGCCGCTTGACGATCAGGTTGTAGACGGGGGGCCAGTACCAGCGGCGCTTCAGACGCCAGCCATCAACGATGTCGCCCACCAGGTAAAGGTGGGCGGGCGTCGATTCCTTGAGGAAATGCAGCAGGGAGTCGGCAGCGGCGTAGCGACACCCCAGGTGGACGTCGCTAATAAAGACCGAGCGGAATCGCGGCACCGGGTACTCCTTCCACGCTTGAGCCATCCTTGGAGGGCGCGTCTCAAGACGGGGTCAGAATAACGCCGCGACGTGTTCTTCGCTTGAACGGGGTTTGAATCTTCAGTGAAGTTGAACCTCGGGCCTGCGCGCAGCACCAGGCGTCAGCCCAGGGTCTGAGCTGACGCCGGAGTTGACTTGTGCGCGGTTAGTGCGACGGCGGGCCCGGAGGAGCCGGGGGCGGCAGGTCGAGCAGTGGCGGCTGCGCCGGCGGGGGCAGATCGTTGGTGCGCGTTTTGACCGGAGGCAGCGGCGGTAGCGACGCGGCATCGCCAGCAGGCATCGGCATTGACGCCGGCGGCAGCGCCGAGGTCGGCATGGTTGCCGGCGGCATGGGCGGCGGCACGGAGTAGGACTGGCTCTGCGGCATGGGCTGCGGCACCGGTTGCGGCATGGGTTGGTTCGGCATGCCGTAGGGGCTCGCCGAAGTCACGCCTCCGGCGGGCTGGATGGCCGGGCCGCTCGCCTGGGGCGAACGCGTGGGCTGCTGGGCATACCTCGGAGCCGATGGGTTCGAAGTCACGGGAGTGGAATGTGCACTGCGCTGTCCCCACGGCCAACAGTCGCCACAGGAACTACAGCTTTGGCAACCGGCAAGAGCCAAACTGGCCGACACGAGCGCGGCCACGGTCCATCGCGGCGTCCGACCCGACATGCACCACCTCCTTGTGGCTCGGGCCCGGCGGGTGGGCCGACCGCCTCTTCAGCCCCGACCCGGGGGTATAGTCGCCCCGCCGGGGCGCGTCCAGCCAAAGGTCTTGGCCCCCCGGGGGGACACTGGGAGGATGGAGAAGACGAGGGCGGCTCAGCCGCTGCTAGCGGGTCGACTCTCGCCGAGCCCGAAGTCCGGATCGAAGTGCATGAGCTGAGCCCCGAGTTGGTCGATGGCCGCCTTGACCAGCGGGTCCTGGCCGATCCGCTGGCGTGGCGACGGGCCCGTCTCGCTTGGAACAGGAGCGACGGCGGCTTCCGTGCCGATCTCAAACCGCACCTGCACATCCAGCCCCGTGACCCGCTTCAACTCACGCTGAATGCGTTCGACCCGGTCGGGAGCCTGGCAGCGTTCCCGTTCCCGAGCACAACCGGCAGGAAAGGTGATTGTGAGCACGTTGGGCGGCTGCACGTTCTGCCGCACGACCTTCTGCAAGTCGCCTTGCAAGGCCAATCCCCCGGCCTTGGTCACAGCGCTCCAGATGACGGTGAGATAGTCGTTCGACCAGGGAACCGGGCCATCGGCAGCAGACGTGGCAGCGTTTTCAACCTCCTCGGTTGGAGCTTCAGGCCGAGCGGCGCGCTCCGTGGCGGGAGGCGCGGTAATCCGGGCGGTGGGCGGCATCACGAGTCGGCCGTCGCCGCCCGCCGCGCTCCCGGCCAGAAGTTGGCTGAGTTCAGCCAGGGGGACGAGGTCGGCCAGTTGGCTCAGCCGCAGGACGGCCATTTCCAGCACGACCCGGCCATGCGTCGTCAGCCGTAAGCGTCCCTTGGCCGCCAAGAGGATGTCGAGTCCATGGAGCAGCGTGTCCGGAGCCAGCTTCTCGACCCAGGCCGCCAGCCGCGGCCGCAGGTCCTCGGGAAGCTCCACCAACGGCGAGCCGGCTCCGAGCGTCTTCAGGAGCAAGAGCTGCCGCCAGAGTTCGACCAACTGTTCGAGCAACTCGCCGGGCTGGACGCTTCCAGCAAGGATCTCGTCGAGCCGGGGCAAGGCCGTGGCGGGCTGGCGAGACAGGATGCACTCGGCGAGGGCGGCGAGCCGTTCCTCGGAGGCCGTTCCCAGCAGCCGATGCACGTCGGCGACGGCGAGCTTACCCGTGCTGAAGGCCAGGGCCTGATCGAGCAGTGACTGGGCGTCCCGCATCGAGCCGGAACCGCGCTTGGCGATGAGGGCCAGGGCGTCGTCGTCGGCCTGCATCCCCTCATGGTCGACGATCTCACGGAGCCGCTGCTTGATCTGGGGCGTGCGGATCGAGCCGAAGTCGTAGCGCTGGCAGCGGGACAGGATCGTCACCGGGATCTTGTTGACCTCGGTGGTGGCGAAGATGAACTTGACGTGGGGGGGT
Source organism: uncultured bacterium (assembly GCA_937858435.1). Classification (GTDB taxonomy): domain Bacteria; phylum Planctomycetota; class Planctomycetia; order Gemmatales; family HRBIN36; genus CALLZJ01. Next base: position 1,831 of record CALLZJ010000434.1, on the reverse strand, counting down.
GGCTCTTCCAGGGTCTTGAGCAGTGCGTTGAAAGCCGACGTCGTCAGCATGTGGACTTCGTCGATGATGTAGATTTTGAAGCGCGACCGCTGGGGCCGGTACTGGGCGTTCTGCCGCAGCTCGCGGACCTCCTCGACCTTGTTGTTGCTGGCGCCGTCGATCTCGATGACGTCGACGTCCTCACCAACGGCGATGGCCTGGCACGCCTCACAGCGGCCGCAAGGGTGGGGTGAAGGCCCGGTCTCGCAGTTGAGCGCCCGGGCCAGGATGCGGGCAGTGGAGGTCTTGCCCACGCCGCGGGCCCCGGTGAACAGGTAGGCGTGGGCGACCCGGCTCGACTCGATGGCATGGGTGAGAGCCTGGGCGATGGCTTCCTGGCCCACGAGGTCGCTGAAGCGTCCGGGGCGGTAGCGGCGGGCCACGACGGTGTAGTCGCCGGCCGCACGGTTCGGCAGGGACAGCGTGGCGGGGGGAGCGGCGCCGCTAGTCTCCGCCACTTTGGGTTTGGTTGCTTTCTTGGCCATGGTGCCTTGATCCTAGTCCCGGCCGCGGGGCCTGCAAACGAAAAAACCCCGGCCTGCCGGCTGGGGTCGTCTTAAGGAGCGCCGGCCCGGGGGAGACCGGGAGAGGCTGATCCACTGCACAAAGGATCAATGCTTATGGCTGCACCTTCCGGCCTGACCAGGTTCGCACGAGCCCATTGCGTGGGTCCCCTCCCGGCCTCGCCGCCGGGCCGGACGCTTATGTCAAAGAGCAGCGGCCGGGGGCACCTGCAGGGCGCGAGCACGGCCGGTATTTCCATCTTAGACTCCCAGTCGGGCCGATCAAGGGGGCGGGGGCGTGGCTTCCGATTCCGCGGCGGCTTTCAGGGCAAACTGTAGCGGTCCGGGCAGCGGCGGCTGGGACCGCCGGGCCTAGGTCAGCCCCAGGAAGTCCTTCATGTAATTGTCGTAGACCTGCTGGGCCCGTTCGTCGCTGAGGTCGAGCCGCATCTCGTTGATGACCTTGATCCCCATGCCCAGCCATTCCTTCCAGCAGACCGAGCAGATGTGGTCGTAGACCTGCCGGCCGAGAGCGTCGTTCATGGGTGGGCCGGCGAGGCGCTGGGCCTGGCCTCCCGCAGGACAGCCGGGCCGCTGGCAGGCGAAGTCCCCGGTGCCAACGCCGCCGGCGGCCACGGGCTGACGAGGGGCGGGCGGTTCCATTCCCAGCTCGCCCATCAGCCGGGCGATCTCCTGGCGGGGGATGTTGTCGCCCCGGCGGTCGGCGACCTCGTAGCCCCGGCGGAGCGTCTCCTGGGCCGCCTCGGTCGCGCCGGTCTTGATCTGACATTCGGCCAGGAGTTGGAAGGCCTTGGAAAAGTCGCCATTCAGTTCTACCGTGCGGGCAAACCTCGCTGCCGCCTCGGCATGTTCGCCCGCCTCCATGAGCACCTTGCCCAGGCTGAAGTGCCCAAGCTCGTTCTGCGGATCGTCGGTGGCCATCTTGCGGAACTGTGCGATGCGATCAGCCAGCGAGGTCATGGCTTGAAACCCTGGAGGGAGTTGTGGCAATCGATGACGTTATTCTACGAGTCGCCGCTCCGGAGCCGGGGCGATTCGGGTCAGGACTTGCGGTCCAAAAGACCCCGGCAGAACTCCCACAGCGTGCGGGCCGCCAGCCGAGCGGTCCGACCATCCTGATCCAGGGACGGGTTGAGTTCCACGAGGTCCAGCGAGCGGACGTGGGGGCTCCGGCCAGCGGAGACCGCAGCATGGAGCCACAAGTGGCCGTTAAGCCCCGCCACCGCCGGTGCACTGACCCCCGGGGCGAACACCGACTCCACGGCATC
>CALLZJ010000433.1 GCA_937858435.1 uncultured bacterium | reverse complement strand
GAGCGGCGGCTGATCCACCAGGGCGGCCGTCAGCGCGGCCCGGAGCGGAGCTGCCTCATGCAGATGATCGCGGATGTCAACCATGAGGCCGGACTGCCCAGCCTGGAGGTCTGCCTTCAACCGTGGGATCCGGGCCAGGACCGCGCCCAAGCCCGCCAGATCACGCGGGTTGGCGCGGTCGGTGCTGATGCGGGTCGTGAGTCGGGCCAGGTCGGGCAGACCTTCCAGATGGTCCCGAAGGCGGAGACGCAAGGCAGGATTGGCGACCAGCTCGGCGACGGCATCGTGGCGGGCCCGGATGGGGGCCAGTTCCACGAGCGGTGCCACGAGCCAGTCCGCGAGCAAGCGGGCGCCCATGGCCGTGGCCGTGCGGTCGAGGCAGCCCAGGAGCGACCCTTCCCGCCGATCATCGCGTTGCGACCGGAGGAGTTCCAGGCCGCGACGTGTGGCCTGGTCGAGGTAGAGCGTCGCCTCGCTCCGGTGGGGTTCGAGCCGGGTGACGTGCTGCAGGTTTCCCTTGAGCGTCTCGTGCAGGTAGGCGAGAAGGGCGCCGGCGGCGGGCACGCAGGGGGCGTCGTCGCGGACGCCGAAACCTTCGAGGGTCTGGACGCCGAAGTGGCGCTGAAGCAGCCTCTGAGCCGTGCTGAGATCGAAGCTAGCTCGGGGCCGCAGCGTCAGGCTAAGCGTCGGCGACAGGGTCGGTGGCGCGGCACTATCGGGCCAGAGCAGTTCGGCGGCATCCAGGTGGGCGAGTTCGTCGGCGAAAGCTTGGGCAGTACATTCATGGACCTGAAGGCGGCCTGAGGCCAGTTCGATCCAGGCCAGGGCAACGCGGGCCGCCACGGGCCAGGCCGCCGCCAGGCGATTGGAGCGGGTCGGTTCAAGCAAGGCCTCGTCGAGCAACGTGCCCGGCGTGACGACCCGAAGCACTTCACGCCGGACCAGCCCCTTGGCCTCGGCGGGGTCCTCGACTTGCTCGCAGACAGCGACGCGCTCCCCGGCGGCGAGCAGGCGGCGCAGATGGGTCTCCAAGGCATGGTGCGGGAAACCTGCCATGGGGATCTGCTTGTCGCGGCTGGTGAGCGTGAGTTGGAGCAGGCGGGCGGCCCGTTCGGCGTCGGCCCCGAACAACTCGTAGAAGTCGCCCATGCGAAAGAGCAGCAGCATACCCGGGTGCTGCGCCTTCGCCTCCTCGTACTGGCGCATCATCGGCGTCTGGGACATGGCGGCTCGCCCCGGCGCCGCTACATGGACTGCAGCGCTTCGTGCTCTTCCTTGAACATCTTGAAGACCTTGTTGAGGCCGGTGATCGTGAAGATGTCGGCAATCTTGGCGTCGATGCAGCACAGGGCCAGCTTGCCCTTCGCCGCCGTCACCTTCTTATTCAGCGTCACCAGCTTGCCGATCATGAAGCTCGACAGATAGTCGACCTTCATGAAATTGAGCACGATCTTGTTAATGCCACGATCGTCGACCAGGCTGAAGAGTTGCTTGCCGATCGCCTCGATCACCTGCTCGTCGATCACCTTGTTGATGGTGAAGCTGACCACGCTGATATCGCCGACGGGCTGGATGTCGAGGTAGGTCTTCGGGGCAGTGGCCATGCAAGCACTCCTGGTACGACTGAGACTTTCTAGATGTTAGTGTCTAAGTCAGGCGGTTTCAATAGGCTGCGTGCGATCAGCCGCACGCCCCGGCCCAGGCGGGGAGACCGCCCAGGCCGCCCTCGACGACTCCCCGGCACCGGGTCGGGCTGGCGGATCAGTCGCGCACGGCCCGCCAGAGCGGTCCCGCCATCGTCCACTGCTTGCCGTCCCAGTAAATGAGGTGGAACTTGCGCCCGCTGCTCTGGCCCGGCGCGGCGAAGACGACCGCGTAGAAGGTCGTTCCCGGCCGCAGGAGTTTCAACTCCGCCAGCCGTACCGCGCCGCCGGGAAACTCCTTGAACACGACGCTGTCTTCCTTGTTCTGGGCGATCTCTTCGGTCGTGGCTCCGTAGACGTGGACGTCGGAACTTTCCACTGGTAGAGCCCTGCTGAGGTCCGGTGTCGCGGCGCCAAGCTGCAGGTGCAGCGCCCAGAAGGCCTCGAAGCGCTCGTCTGGAATGTCGTCGGCCAAAGCCTTCCGCAGCCGCTCCTTGTTTGGTAGCAGACTCTTGAAGGTGCGCTCCGCCTCTTCCAGGTTGCGTTCCTGATGAATCAGGCGATGGAGCCTGACTAGGGTGGCCTTCAGATTATCGGGCGTGTTCTCCTGCTTGAAATCCTCGGCCCGTGCCGGCAGCGCGACGAAGGCCAGCGCCATGGCCCAGAGAGCGAACAGGCGAAACCGAGTGTCCATGTCCCGTCCTCGAGGGTTGACGCACTAGCGCGTCTGGGGAGTTCCCAGCATGAGAACAGGGCGACGGAGCCCTGTCAAGCGGCCAGGCTTGGCCCGAGCCGGACCTCAATTTCACTTGACCATCCTTTCCATTGAGGCCAACAATAGCGAAGAGGCTACTCGGAGGCGCTCCGGGTGCGCGCGGCGAGGAAATCAGGCATGGTGCGACGTCGGCTGCCGCTCTTGATCGTCTTGGGGGCCATGGTGCTGGCCAGCGCCACTCCGTCGGCGGGGCGGGCCCTGGCCCAGACGCCGGCCCAGGGCGAGGTCGTCTACCAGAGTCTGATGCGGGCCACCGTCTGGATTCTCGTGCCCCAGGGGAAGGACGTCTTTACGACCGGGAGCGGCGTGCTCGTCGATAGCGATCGCCGGCTGGTGGTTACCAACTATCACGTCGTGGGGAATGCCAAGCAGGCCTCGGTCGTCTTTCCGGTCTATGCGGCCGGGGGGCGGCTGGTGAGCGAACGCCGGCCCTATGTCGATCAGGTGCGGACGGGCAAAGCCCTCGTGGGGCGCGTGGTCGCCATCAAGCCCCAGCTTGATTTGGCCCTGATCGAGCTACCGCGTCTGCCCGACACCGCCAGGGCCCTGGCGCTGGGTCAGCAACCCGTGCGGCCCGGCCAGCGGGTGCATGCGGTAGGCAACCCGGGGGCGAGTGCCGGCATGTGGCTCTACACCGAGGGCAAGGTCCGGCAGGCGTTCTTTGGCGAACTCCGGGCCGTGAGC
>CALLZJ010000432.1 GCA_937858435.1 uncultured bacterium | reverse complement strand
CCAACCGCTCCGGCCAGGAGCACCGAGAAGAACGTAACGACGCTCGCCATGGCCCGATGCTTGGCATACCAACGGCCGAGCCGGGCCAGTGTGCCGGTCCGGCGGGCCTTGATCGGCTCGTCGCGAAGGAAGTGCAGCAGGTCGTCGGCCAGGTGCTTGGCGTCGAGATAACGTTCCTTGGGATTCTTCTCGAGGCACTTCAGGCAGATCGTCTCCAGCGCCCAAGGGATGCCCAGCGTGATCTTGCTCGGCGGCATGGGGTCGCGGGTGCGCACCTGCTCCAGGGTGTCCAGGGTCGTGGTGCCGCGGAAAGGCGGCTGCCCCGTCATCAGTTCGTAAAGGATCGCTCCGAGGGCGTAGATGTCGGTGCACGGTCCGATGAGGCGGATTCGCCCCTCGGCCTGCTCGGGGGCCATGTAGCACGGCGTGCCCATGATGTCGCCGGTCCGGGTCCACCCACTGCTCTCGTCCATCTGCTTGGCCAGCCCGAAGTCGCTGATCTTGGGCAGGCCGTTCCGGGTCAGCAGGATGTTGGCCGGCTTGAGGTCGCGGTGAATGATCCCCTGCTGGTGGGCCGCGTATACGCCGCGTGCAAGCTGTTCGACCATCATGCCGGCTTCAAGCGGCGGCATGGGTCGACCGTGGAGCTGGTCGGCGAGGCTGCCGCCGTCCACGAACTCCAGAGCCAGGAAGGGGCTGCCGTCGAACTCGCCCACGTCGTAGACGGCGACAATGTTCGGATGATGGATGCGGGCCACCGCCTCGGCCTCGCGTCGGAACCGGGCGATCTGTTCCTCGCTGGCATGCATGGCCGAGATGATCATCTTGAGGGCCACGGGCCGTTTCAGGGCGACCTGGACCGCCTTGTAGACCACGCCCATGCCGCCGCGTCCCAGTTCCTCCAGAATTTCGTAGCCGGCGAGCTGCGCCGACTCGATGACCATCATGGACGGCTGCGTGCCATGCTTCTTCTTGGAGTCGCCGGGCCCGGGCCGCACTTTCGACGAGGGCGGCTTATTGAGCTGCACGCTGCTCTTGGTGCTGGGCGGCTTGGTCTCCTGCTCGGCCAGCTTTCGGACCCGCTCCGTCGTGCGCTGTTGGATCAGGCTTTTGATCGTTTCCTTCAGAGTGGGGAAACGCTGCGTCATTTCGGCCGGATCGGGGGGCTGTTCGCGGTCCAGCCGGAGCATGATTTCCTGGTCGATGAGCGCGACGATGGCCTTTTCGTCCTGCCGCAGGACTGGGTTCTGATCGAGATAAGTTTCGACGAGAATGGTCATGCCCGCCGTCCAGTGGCGGAACTGTTGGCGGAGGACGTCGTCGAGGACGATGTCACGCGGAGTGTTTACGGCTTGGGGAGAGGGGCCAACCCCGGGGTATCCGCCAGCGCCGAATACATGCTCTGCGCCCATCGAACCGAACTCGTCTCCGTATCCCGGGCCGGCATTACCGGAATCCGGGCCGTTCGGCGGTGGGTGGTGCGGCATGGGTCACCCTTGGTCCACGCTGAGCGCAAAGGGTGGAAAGCGCCCGGTACGCAGGGCGACAACTAAGCCCACGATACACGATGGCCGCGAACTTGGCAACGGCCGAAGTTCGTTCTCATCGGTCTGATAAGACTTTCCGACTTTACTCGGGAGAGACCGTCGCAACGGGGCTGTCGCTTGGGACACCAAGGGCGGCTCGGGGCGCGCTAGGGAGCGGGCTGACGCAGCAGGTCGGCGGCGGCAGCAGGCGCCAGCGCGCCAGCTTGGACGCGGGCCACCAGGGCGGCCAGGGCTTCCGGGCGACTTCGCCAGTCGTCCGCGAGCCGCTCCTGGGCCAGCCGCAGAAGTGTCGCGCTGGTCCAGCGCGACGGGTGCCGCTGGGTGGGCGAGGTCTCCAGCAGGTCACGCAAAGCGTCAATACCCTCCCGGGTCTGGGAGCTGACCCGCATCACGGGCACGTCGCGACACCCCGGCAAGTGGAGCAAACTCTGCACCTGGGCCAGCGTCCGGTCCGCGCCGGGCATGTCCGCCTTGTGCACGACCACGACGTCGGCCACTTCGAGCAGCCCTGCCTTCTCCCATTGGATGTCATCACCGGTCTCAGGTTGAACCAAGAGGACCAGCAAGTCGACCAGGTGGCGCGCGGCCGTATCCCCCTGCCCCGCTCCGACCGTCTCCAGCAGAATGATCTCGAAGCCGAAGGCCGCCACCAGCGCGACGATCAGGTCCAAGTGTTCGGGGACGGCTTCATGGCCGCCGGGCGTGGCAAGGCTTCGGATGTAGACTTCATCGTCGGCGGCGGCGGGCATGCGCAAGCGATCGCCCAGGAGGGCTCCGCCAGTGAGGGGGCTTTCGGGGTCACAGGCGAGGATGGCAACGCGCCGCCCCTTGGCCCGAAAGGACTCGAGCATGCGGCCAACGAGTGTGCTCTTGCCCACGCCGCCGCTGCCAGTGAAGGCGATCACTCGGGCTGGAGGGCCGGAGTCGGGCCGCTCTTTCAGCCGCTGCCAAAGCTCGGCGACCTGTTGCCCCTGCGCGGCCCAGGTAATGAGCCGAGCCAGGGCCAGGCGATCGTGATTCTGGAAGCGGCCCCACCAGGCGGACAGCGTCATGGACACCTCGGCGGTCAGGCAGGGGCCAAGTGCGACCGCGGCTGCTGGCGAATGAACTCAACCGTTTCAGGGATCGTGGTGCCAGGGCCAAAGACGCGGCGAACGCCCATCTCCAGGAGCCTGGGCACATCGGACTCGGGTATGATGCCACCGACGAAGACGCCAACGTGTTCGAGGTTGGCCTGACGCAGCAACTCCATGATGCGGGGGATCAAAGTCAAATGAGCCCCGCTGAGCAGACTGATGCCAAGGAAATCGGCATCTTCGTCCGCGACCATGCGAATGACTGCCTCGGGGGTCTGCCAGAGCCCGGAGTAGATGACGTGAAAGCCGGCGTCGCGCAGGCCCCGGGCCACGACCTTAACGCCGCGGTCATGGCCGTCCAGTCCGACTTTGGCCAGGACGATACGAATGGGCGGAGAAGTCGACATGGGAGGTCTTCCGAGGGCGGCAACGGAGTCTGCCTCATTCTACCACCTCTCCGGTCGGCTGTCAGGCGGGGCGATGCTGGCAAAGCGGGAGAAAGTGGCAGCCGCCGTACGTTCGATCCGCACGAAAGCCGTCGTTTTTCGCGCTGGACAGCCAGCAGAGGCTATGCTAAACCTAACCCTAGTGACAACGCCCGGCCACGGCGGTAAGCGTTGACTCGCGGCTAGGTGCCCACCGCCCACCCTTGGAAACCGAAGCAACGCCCGTCCCGAAGCCGGCTGGACGGACGCATAGATGGAAGGAAGTCCGAACCATGACGCACGTGGTTTGCCAGCCCTGCTACGACTGCAAGTACACCGATTGCGTCGCTGTCTGCCCTGTCGAGTGTTTCTGGCAGGACGACATGATGCTCTATATCGACCCGGTCGATTGCATCGACTGCGAGGCCTGCGTGCCGGAATGCCCCGCCGAGGCGATCTTCGTCGAGGCCAACGTGCCGCCCCAGTGGCAGAACTTCATTCAGATGAACGCCGAAGAGGCTGCCAAGCTCAAAGGCGCCGACGAGGGCCATATCACGGAAAAGACCGATCCCAAGGAAGGCCCGACCTGCAAGAAGGCGTCGTAACGGCGACCTGGGTTCCGCTCCGAATCAGGCCGTCGCTCGCCCCCTGGTGGTGGCGGGTGGCGGCTTTCGGTTTTCCAGGAGCCTGACCATGCGCTGCCTCCAGCCCGCTAGGCCGTATCATAACCCAAGGTGAGCCGGCCTGGTTCGCGCCGAAGTCTCGGAGAAACGCCGCGATGGATCATGAGCTGCAGAGCTTCCTGCCCATCTTCATCTACCTCGTGTTGATCCTGGGCTTCGTGGCCACGGTGCTCATCGCGTCTCACTGGATCGCGCCCCGCAAGCCGACCGTCGTGAAGGACATGCCCTACGAGTCGGGCATGGACCCCATCGGCGACGCTCGGCAGCACTACGACATCCGCTTTTACCTGGTGGCGATTCTTTTCCTCGTCTTCGACATGGAACTGCTGTTCCTCTATCCCTGGACGGTCAGTGCTTACGCGGACCAGGGCGGCGTGCCCACCGGGCTCCGCAATCCCGTGTTCATCATCATGCTCGTCTTCTTGGCCACGCTGGGCATCGCCTACGTCTACGCCTGGAAGAAGGGGGTGTTCGAATGGCGGTAGGGCTGCCAGAAAATGTGTTCCTTGCGCAGGTGGACAAGCTGGCCAATTGGGTCCGCTCAAACAGCCTATGGCCCATGCCTTTTGCCACGGCCCGCCGCGGCATCCACTGCGTGGCCCCCGCCGCCG
>CALLZJ010000431.1 GCA_937858435.1 uncultured bacterium | reverse complement strand
GCTCGGGTTCGGCATTGGCCTGCGCCGTGGGCACCGGGCGCGCCGCGGCCCCGCCGCCTTCGTCTTGGAGCGCCACCGGGGCCGAGCCGGTCTCGGCCTGGGCCTGCTCATAGACCATCAAGCCCGCCCCGCCACAAACGCTGGCAATGAACAGGGCCACACCCAACACGGAACCATGGGCAAGAGTCATGGAGAGAGAAGCTCCCTTCACAAGAGCGACCACATGCGGTGAGATCCCGCTGGCCGCCAGGGCCGCACCGCCGAGCAGAGCCTGCCCTGCCCGGAGCGTCGCCGCGTGCAACCCGTCCGGGACTGCCGCCACCGGAGCGGGGGCCCCGGCGAGCAGGCTCGCGCCCGCTGCCGGTGCCACGCCTCGCCGCGTCAGCCGCCGCCGCAACTGCTCCCGGGCCCGAGCCAGCCGTGAAGACACGGTGCCCTCGGCCAGTCGCAGCCGCTCCGCGATCTGTGCTTTGTTCAGTCCCTCGAGATAGCTGAGCACGACGGGCTGCCGTAGCCAGTCAGGAAGATGCCGCAGCTCCTCGTCGAGCCAGGGTTCGGTTGGCGGTTGCTCCTGGGCCGCGGGTTCCGGGGCCGAGGCCAGCGGCCGTGTCTGCCGCCGCTGCCGGCGCCGGCGGGCCGCCTGTGACGTGCGCCAGGCCACCCCGGGCAGCCAGCAAGAAAGCGACCCCGGACGCCGGACCTTCCGACCCATGCGGACCAGCACGAGAAAAGTCGCTTGGAACGCATCCTCGGCGTCGGCCCCATGACCGAGCACCCGCCGACAGACGCCGAGCACCATGGGCCCATGCCGCCGGAGCAAGACCTCGAATGCCTCCTGATCGCCGGCCAGGAACCGGTCGAGCAACTCGGCATCGCCCAGCGTGGGGGCAGTGCCGAGCCCGTCCAGAATGGCCAGCAGTTCCGGTGACAGTCGATTCATGTCCGCCTCGATTGGCTCTGCCAGTTAGTGTCCCAACCCTGCCCGCCAGGTCCCAGAATTTTCAGAATCGTTCCGCAGCGTCGGCCCGGGTTGGCCCTCTTGCCAGACCATCACCTTCGAATCCTATGGCGAAACTGCTCCATACGCAGCGTAGCCGGTCGGGTGGGCTTTCGCAAGCAGTCCACCCGCCGGCCACGCTTGGAACCCGCTCACTGTCCTGACCAGTTCAGCCCTGGCCGTGCTCCGAGGTCACCTAGGGACGCAGAGGCGATGCGGCGAACAGCCACCAGCCCTTGCCATCCTCCTTGCGCAGGAGGGTGACATAGTTGCTGCCGAAGCGACCGACGACCGTTTGCCTCGACTCCTGTTTCGTCGGCGCACCGCTGGCATCCCGTCCTGGACCCGTGAAGATTCCCGCCAGTTCGAATTCCACGAGGTCCGAGTCCTTGAACTGGAGCGGCTGGACACAGAGGCAGACTTCCACCGCATCCTTCGACTCGCGACCGACCACGATGAAATCGGGCTGTCCCAATTTCACTAGCGCCTTGGGGGCCGTCAGTAGCTTGATGTGCCCGGCAGTCCGGAGCCGCTGATACTCGGTGGCAAACTCCTCTTGCTTGGCTTCCAGGAGTGAAGCGACGGGATGCGGGCCAGCAGGCGTCTTCATCGGCGTGAAGATCGGCTCCAGAGCCCGAGCGGCTTCGTCATCGACTTCGGCAGCCAGAAGCTGAAAGGCGACGAGCGGATCCGGATTGGGCAGCGGCGCGACCGATTGCCGCGGGCCGACGATCTCCGCCAGGTTCAGCGGCAGCCGGAAGTCGATTTCCAGTTGTCCCGTCACCAGCCTCGTTCCGGGGCCGGCCGGAGGCCGTTTCCCATTTGCCCCGCCCCCGCCCCCGTCCGGGCCCCCGCCGACCCGGTTTGGCGGAACCCGGCAAAGTCTTCAAGACGGACCTGGCCTGACCCCGCCACGCGGCCGCCAGTCGGGTCTTTCGACTCTTGGACTCCGATCGTCTCTTGCACGACGTCCTGGCAGGCACGCTTGAGGGCGTCGATGAACGTCGCGTCGATCGTCAATTGCTCGTTCGCCTTGGCAGCGGAGATGATCCGCAGCCCGACGGGTTCCAAGGGCAATACACCTGCCAGCAGACAGTCGGCCTTTTCCCACACGGCGGCGTAGGGCTTCAGCATCTCCCTCTGCACGCCGTCGCCCGCACGATCGACCAGCTCGCGGGCCTTGTTCATGTCGACGCCGACCGCGACCCAGCAATTCTGCAGCCGGTCCCAGGTCGCCGCCGACCAGACTGGCTTGAACTCTTCGAGCTTGCCCTCCAGGATCAGCTTGACGCGCCGCTCATCGCCGATGACCAACGTGCGGTCGTCGACTAGGCCAATGGCCGGGGCAGGCAGGTCTAGGGCCGGTATCATGGGCAACCGGGCGAAAAGTCTCCCGGCAGTCTCTTCGCTCTGCAGATCGGGACAGTCCTGAGCGAAGATCGTCCGCCAAGAGGCACCCGGCACGAGCCGGACCATTTCCAGTGATGCATGCACCGTGCCCCTCTGCTCCTTGGTCTTGGGCTGGAAATGCAAGCTGCCGACGGCCTGTTCGACCGAGGCCAGGTCCAGCGACGGCATCTCCCGGCCCAGGGCCTGCTTGAGCATGGCCTGTGTGAGTTCAACCCTGAGCGCCGGCAGGTAAGGTTCCACGCTGGGCAGTGCGAGAGCGACTACGGGCCGGCAGGCCCACACGCCCACGGCGTCCGACTGGACGAAACGAAGGTCGTAGGGCTCACTCCTGCGGACGACTTGGACCGGTGCCCCCGGTGAGCCAGTGGAGCCAGCGGCGGCGCCGGCATATCTCGGTTCGGGCGCCGAGGGCGGTTCCTGGGCCGCGACGGGGCCACGCAGCCCGGTGGTGATCGCCAGCCCCAGAGTGAGCAGGCTGGCCAGGGTCAGCCGGAGCGGCCAGCCTGGGACACGCTCGCACTTGCCTTGCTTGAGCATCGTCATCCTCCATGACAACGAGAGGGAAGCCGGCCAGAAGGCCAGGGCCGGCGGCTGGGGTACGGGCCGGGTCGGCCGCAGGGCCAACCGGCACAGGGCGCGGGCGTAGGCATCCATGCCGCCGACCGCGTTCGCCGCCGCCTGATCGGCCAGCAGCTCCATCTGGTCCAGCAAACTACGCGTGATCGAATGGGCGAAGGGTTGCCAGGCGTACAGTGCCCGGACGAACTGCGCCCACCAGGAAAGAGCAAAGTCGCCTGCCGCCACGTGGGCGAGTTCATGGGCCAGAACGCAGCGGCGTTCCACATCGCTCCAGCTTCGCCAACTCGGCGGCAACAGGATCAGAGGCCGCCGCCACCCGAGGGTCGCCGGCGCCGCCAGATGGGGATGTTCCGCCAGCGTCGGCCGCCGCTTGACCCCGAGTGCCGAAGCCAGGTCCGCCATGAGAGTCAGCATGGCCACATCGCCGATGGGCCGGCTCTGAGCCCGGAAGCGCCGCAGCGCCCACAGCCCTGCCAACAGCCGCAGCAGGAAAAAGCCCGTCAGCGCCCCTGCTCCCCAGACCGCCAGCCTGGGTCCAAGTCGAACCAGATCATGCCCACCTGCCGGCGCCGATACGGCATCGACACGGCCAGTTGGCGTGGCTGGCTCCTTGGAGTTCCGGAGGAGGCGGAGTAGCCAGGGCAAGAGATCGAGTTCGGCCGCCGCCGGGGCAGAGCCCGTGAAGACTTGCACTCGAGATGTGCTGGAGTCGGCCGTTGCCGTTGCAGGCCAGAGATCGGCCAGCCGCCAGGCCGGCACGGGCACCAGGCACAGGGCGGTGAGGAGCACCAGTCCGAGCAGCGTGCCGGTCAGCAGCCGTTTCCGCAAGCGGATGGGGCCGCGAACGCAAGAGGCCAGACCCAGCCCCAAGGCCAACCACAGCGTGGACTGCAGGGCGAGTTCACCGAGCCGGCCGACTTCCATGAAGGTGGTCATGACTCAAGGCCCTCCATGATCTTCTCGAGTGCCGCCTTTTCCTTGGCCGAGAGCCGCTGGTCGCCGAAGAGTCTCAGCAGCAACGCCTTGCGCGAGCCGAGGAAGACGCGGTCGACCACGTCATCCAGCAGCTTGCCTGAGACTTCCTCGTAGGGGCGGGTGGCTTGATAGCGAAAGGGCCGTTCGTTGTTGATCGCCTGAAGAAACCCCTTGTCCACAAGGATGCGGACGAGGGTGGCGACGGTGGTGTAGGTGAGGTCGAGCCCGTCGGCCTCTGCCAACCGGTCGCGAATCTCCTGAGCGGTGGCGGAGCCGTGCCGCCAATAGCAGTGCATGATCTGCAGTTCGCGGCCGGTGAGTTCCTTTGCCGGTGGCCGAGCCATGGCGATCGCCTCCTTGCGTCGCAGCTTTGGTTACCTCGATTTGGTTCTTTCGATACCACGAACGCGGAGGGTGGTCAAGGGCAAGTTGAACGAATCAAGTGAGCTAGGTGTCCATGACCGCAAGAAGCCGATTCCGGAATGGGATCGGCTCTAGGTTCGCAATCGCAAGGACCAAGGTGCTGCTATTCCGGTGGCCGGGTTGCTTCTTCGACGACCAGCCGTTGGCGGCGCCACCACCAGGCCCCGGCCCCACCCAGCGAGGTGAGGCCAAACAGCACCATCGTCGCCGGCTCGGGGATCGCCGTTACCGTCAAAACGACGTCGTTGGCTCCGTAGGTGATGTCATAGCCGATGCCGTAGTTGTTCAAGGTCGCGAAGGTGCCGACCCGATTCCCAGCGGTCAGGATGGTGAAGGTGTCGCCCACGGTCGGTACGAAGCCACCGTAGAGGGATACGTCCAGCGTGCCGTTCAGGTTGGCCGTGCCGGTCACATGTAGCCGGTCGTATTCCGTACCCGGGGTCAGGCCGCCGAGTTCAATCAGGAAGGTGGAACCGGCGTTGAAGGTGACGCTGCCCACGGTCAGGTCGCCGGGGCTGGAGCCAGGAGCCAGGAAGCCGCCACTGTTCACCGTGACCGCGCCCGAAATGGCCCCGTCGCCGCCGAACGTGGCGCCGCTCTGTACGCTCACGGCCCCGCTGCCCGTCGCCGAGCCGGAGATGTTGTTGGCCAGCAGCGTGCCAGCGTTCACGTCCGTGCCGCCGCCGAACGTATTCGCCGCCGTGAGGATCAAGGTGCCCGAGCCATTCTGCCGCACCGTGCCCGAACCGCTGATGGTGCCAGTATGGGTCAGGCTGTCAGAGCGATTGAAGCTGAGGAAGGCATTGTTCAGAATGCTCCCCGCGACCGAGCCCACGGTGCCGCCGCTGCCGATCCGCAGGTCGGCATTGTCGATGGTGGTCAGGCCGCTGTAGGTGTTGCCGCCGGTCAGCGTCAGTGAACCGGTTCCTGTCAAGAAGAGCGTGCCGCCCGTGTTTGTCAGGCCAGCCGCAAAGGTGACGTTCTGGCCGCCAAGGTCGATCCGGAAGTTCTGACTGGCGGCCGTGCTGAAGCGGCTGGAATAGTCGGCACTGTTGCTGGCCGAGAACTCCAGGAAGCCGCCGCCGAAGGTGATTGTGCCGCTAGCGCCGATCGCGCCGCTGCTGCCCAGCCGGAGCGTGCCGGCACTGATCGTGGTTCCGCCGCTGTAGGTGTTGGCTCCCGACAGGGTGAGTTTGCCCGCGCCGAGCTTGGTGAGGGTGCCCGTACCGCTGATGGCGCCGCCGAAGGTAAGGTCGTTGGCACGCTGGAAGACCAAAGCCGCATTGTTCACGATGTTCCCCGCCACCGAGCCGGTCGTGCCGCCGTCGCCGATTCGCAGCGTGCCGGCACTCACCACGATCCCGTTCTGCAAGTCGATCGCGCCGGTCAGCGTCAACGTGCCAACGCCCGCCTTGGTCATGGAACTCGGGTCACCGCTCAGGTCGTTGATGTTCCCCGCGAACGTCAGCGCATTGGAGTGATTGAAAATGACGGCAGCGCCATTCAAGGCGACTCCGCTAGTCGCCAAGGCCAGCGTCCCGCCGGCGCCGAACTGGAGCGAACCGTTGACGACGCTGGTCTGGTTGGTGTAGGTCAGCGGGCCCGTCAAGATAACGGTGCCAACGCCGAACGACCGCACCTGGCCCGCGCCGCTAATAGCGCCGGCATAGGTGTAGGTGTCGGCTCGGTTGAAGGTGAGGAACGCGGAACTGTCCAAGGCGATGTCGCCCGCCAACGATCCGGTGGCGCCGCCGCTGCCGATGCGCAGATCAGTGCCGGTCACGGAAGTCAGTCCGCTGAACGTGTTCGTGCCCGTGAGGACCAGCGCGCCTACGCCGGATACGTTCAGCGTGCCGCCGGCGCTGGTCAGCCCCGTCGCCAGCGTGACGCTGACGTCATCGACAAAGAGGCGGTATTCCTGGCCCGCGGCAGCGCTGAAGCGGCTGGAGTAGTCGGTGGTGTTGGCGGCTGAGAACCCGAGCGTGCCACCGCCGAAGCTGATGGTCCCCGTCGTGCCGATGGCGCCGGCGCTGCCCAGCTCCAGCGTGCCGGCGTCAAGGTTCGTGCCGGTGTAGGTGTTGTTTCCGCTCAGGCGCAGGATGCCGTCCCCTTGCTTCGTTACGGTGCCGTTGCCGCTGATAGCGCCGCCGTAGGTGAGATCATCCACGCGGTTGAAGATGAGCATGCCCGTGCCCGTGCTGATGTCGCCGGCCACCGAGCCGGTGTCATCGCCGTCGCCGAGCTGGAGGATGCTGGAATTGTTCAGAGTGGTGACGCCCGTGTAGGTGTGGTCGCCGGTGAACGTCAAGAGGGCGCCGGGTCCATGGTGCTGCACCGAGCCCGTGCCGCTGATGGTTCCGGCATAGGTGACCTCGTCGCTGCGGAAGAAGGCGACGGCCGCATTGTTGACGATGTTGCCGAGCACCGAGCCGGTCGTGCCGCCAGCGCCGATCTGCAGCGTGCCGGCGCTGACGGTCGTCGTGCCCGTAAAGGTGTTGTCCCCGCCGAAGGCCAACGTGCCGCCGCCAGTCTTGATCAGCCCACCCGCGCCGCCGTTGCCGATGGCGTTGGCCAGCATGACGTTGTTGCCGTTCGTGTTCAGCGTGGCCCCGCCCGCGTCGATGAAAACGGTGCGGCTGGAGATGTCCGCCGTGTTGCCGCCGGCCCAGCGGAGCGTGCCGCCGCCGAAGCGGATCGTGCCGCCGGAGCCCAGGTTCGCCAAGGAGCTGAACTCGAGCACGCCGCCTTCGATGTGGGTCGTGCCGGCGTAGGAGTTCGTTCCTGTCAGCGTCAGCGTGTTCGAGTTAACCTTGAAGACAGAGCCGCTGCCGCCGATGTTGCCAGCATAGGTGTAGTCGGTCGTGCGGTTGAAGATGAGCGTGGAGTTGTTGTGCACGTTACTGACGATGGCGCCGGGGGCCCCCGCCGTTGCCGATGGCGAGCGCGCCGCCGCTGATGGTGGTCAGGCCGGTGAAGTCATTCGCGCCGGTTAGCCGCACGACACCGGTGCCTTGTTTGGTCACCGTGCCGTTGCCGCTAATGACGCCGCCGTAGTCGAGGGTGCCGGAGCGGTCGAAGATCAAGGCGGACAGATTGACAATGTCGCCGACGAGAGAGCCGCTCACCCCGCCGTCGCCGAGCCGCAAGGCGCCGTTGGCTACCAGTGTCGTGTTCGTGAAGAGATGGTCGGCCGTGAAGGTCAGCGTGCCGCTGCCGTCTTTCACCAGGGTGCCCGTGCCGCTGATGACGCCGGCGTAGGTGAAATGGTCGGACCGGTTGAAGGTCAGGCCGCTGTTGTTGAGGATGTTGCCGCTCACGGAGCCGGTCGTGCCGCCGCCGCCGATCTGGAGCGTGCCGGCGCTGATCGTGGTGCCGCCAGTGTAGGAGTTGTTGCCGGCCAGGATGAGCGTGCCCGTGCCGACCTTGGTCAGGGCCCCCGTTCCGCCGTTGCCAATGGCGCTGGCGAAGGTGATGTTGTTGACGTTGGTGTCGAGCGTGGCCCCGCCGGCGTCTATGAAGAAGGTGCGGGCGGAAAGGTCGGTCGTGTTGCCGGCCCCCCAGCGGAGCGTGCCGCCGCTGATTCGGATCGTGCCGCCGCTGCCGAGGCTGGCGCCCGAGGAGAAGACCAGCGTGCCGCCTTCGATGTGGGTCGTGCCGGCGTAGGTGTTCGTGCCCGTCAGCGTCAGCGTGTTGGTGTTGACCTTGAAGATGGAGCCGCTGCCGCTGATGTTGCCACCGTAGCTGTAGTCGGCCGTGCGGTTGAAGATCAGCGTGGAGTTGTTGAGGACGTTGCCGGCGATGGAGCCCGTCGCGCCGCCCGTGCCGATGGTCAAGACGCCGCTGCTGATGGTGGTCAGGCCGGTGTAGGTGTTGGCCCCGCCCAGGCGCAGCGTGCCGGCCTGCTGGGTGAGCGTGCCGTTCTGGCTGATGACGCCGGAGTAGTCCATCGAGCCCGTGCGATTGAAGATGAGGGCGCCGAAGTTGCCGATGTCGCCGGCGATGGAGCCGGTCGCGCCGCCGTTGCCGAGCTGCAACGTGCCCGCCAGGATCAGAGTCCCGCCCGCAAAGCTGTTGTCGGCCGTGAGCGTGAGCTTGCCGGCGCCGTTCTTCAGCAGCGACCCGCTGCCGCTGATCGTGCCCGAAAACGTGAGATCGTCAGAGCGGTTGAAGGTCACGCCGGAGTTGTTGGCGATGTTGCCGACGATGGCGCCGGTCGCGCCGCCGGCACCGATCTGGAGCGTACCGCCGCTGACCGTCGTCCCGCCCGCGTAGGTGTTCGCTCCGGTCAGGATCAGCGTGCCGCCGCCCTGCTTGGTCAGGCTGCCCGAGCCGCTGATGACGCCCGAGAAGGTGATTGAATCGGAGCGGTTGAAAGCCAGGGCGCTGTTGTTGAGCACGTCGCCGGCGATGGAGCCAGTCGTGCCGCCGGAGCCGATCTGCAGCGTTCCGGCGCTGATGGTCGTGCCGCCGCTGTAGGTGTTCGTGCCGGTGAAGATCAGGGTTCCCGTGCCGCTTTGGGTCAGGCTGCCGGCGCCGCTGATGGCGCCCGAGTAGGTGATCGAATCGGAACGATTGAAGGTCAGGGCGGCGTTGTTGTTGATCGTCGGGCTGGCGATGGAGCCCGCTGTGCCGCCATTGCCGATCTGCAGGACGCCGGCATTGACGTTGGTGTTGCCGGTGTAGGAGCTCGTGCCGGTGAGGATCAGCGTGCCGGCCCCCATCTTAAACATGTTGCCGCCGCCGCTGATCGCGCCTGCGTAGATCGACACGTCCGACCGATTGAAATTCAGGTTGGCGTTGTTCTGCACGTCGCAGGCGATCGAGCCATTGGCGCCGCCGTCGCCGAGCGTAAGCCCTCCGGTGTCGATGACGACGCCGCCGGAAAACGTGCTGGTGCCCGTCAGCGTCAGCTCCCCATGCGTGGTCTTCTGCGATGCCCCGCCGCCTGAAATCGCGCCGCCGTAGGTGTAGTCGCCGCTCAGGCTGAAACGCAGCACAGCGCCCGTGTTGACGGTGACCGCAGCGCTCGCCAGCGACCCCCCAGAGCCGAGGGCGAGCGTGCCCTGCGAGACCACGGTGGTTCCAGCGTAGGTGTTGGCGCCCGTCAGGACCAGCGTGCCCGCCCCGTCCTGCAGCAGGCCCCCGGCGCCGCTGATCGCCCCTGAGAAGGTGAGGGTGTTGGAGCGGTTGACGCCCAGGGTGGCGCCGGAAGCGACGGAGACATCGCCGGAGATCGAGCCGTTCGTGCCGCCGCCGCCGAGTTGGAGCATGCCTGCGCTCACGGTCGTGCCGCCGGAGTAGGTGTTGTTGTTTGTAAACACCAGGGTGCCGGAGCCCAGCTTGTTCAGCGCTCCGCCGCCGGAGATCTGCCCCGTGATCGCGAGATTGGAGGCGATGGTCGCGTTCAGGTTGCTCGTCAGCGTCACGTTCGAGTTGATGAAGTTCAGCGAGGCGTCGCCGAAGGTCTGCAACTCCGCGTTTGAGGCGCCATTGTTGAACGTCAGCGAGCCGCCATTGGGGGAGATCGAAACGCCCACGTCGCCGGAGCCGCCAGTGTCGTCAATGAAGAGCCGGCCGACGGTGATGGCCTGATTCAGGTTGATGGTGGGGGCCGCGCTCCAGTCGGCCAGGAGGCTCGCCGTCACGCCGCTGGCGTTCGGAAAGCCGGCCAGGCTCCAGTTGCCGTTGGTGTTCCACGAATGGGGCCCGGCGCCCGTGCCGCCGTTCCAGAGGTAGGTCTGAGCCTGGGCTGAACTGCTCGTCAGCCCGCAAACCAAAAACGCGACAACCCACTTCCAAGCCAAGAAGCGCCCATGCATGCCGAACCTGCCTTCTTTCACCCAGTCCCAGTCTGACGAACGTTCCGGGCAATCCCCCGAACGGTGGCCCCACATGGCCTCCGCTAGTCACTTCCGCGAACACACCTTGGGCATGACACAAAGCTCATTTTTCTTTCAGCCGCTTCTCAGGTCGGCTAGACTGGGGCCAGACATCCATCGTGGCCGGTCGATCATTCACCCACAGAATCCCATGCCGACACCGGTCCGAGGCTCGGTCACCGCTCTGTTTCATCAGCTACGGCTCGGGGATAACCAGGCTGCCACCGAACTCTGGATGCGCTTCGCCGAGCGGCTCAATCGCCTCGCCGAGCGCAACTTCACGCCACGCGGTGCCGTCGACCCGGAGGATATCGTCCAGGAGGCGTTCGCCAGCTTCTGCCACGCCGCGACCGCGGGCCGGTTCGATCACGTCGAAGACCGCGACGGCGTCTGGCGGCTTCTGGTCATGCTCACGCTCCGCCGCACCTGGAGCCAACATGAACGTGAGAGCCGACTCAAGCGGGGCGGCAAGAGCCAGTTCAACCGCCACGCCTCGAACCTGGAGACCTTGCCCGACCGCGGACCGCCGCCCGATCTGGCCACCAGCCTGGCCGACTTCCTTGAAGAGGCCCTGGCCCGCCTGCCCGAACCAGAGCAACGCGCGGTGGCGCTCTTCAAGCTGCAAGGCGAGACCAACGAGGAGATTGGCGTCCGGCTCGGCTGCGACGCGCGAACGGTGCAGCGCCGATGGAAAGCCGCCCGGGATCTATGGCGCAGTTGGGCCGACGAGTAGCCGGCCACCCTATGCAAGCGGCTGATCGGCTCGAAGACGGGTTGGCACGGCTGTCCGAATCGAAAGACTGACGGGCAGCGTTTCCTGCCGACGACGACCAGAGCCCCAGGATGCTCAGTGTCAAGCAGGTTCCGCCTCGACGTGGGCCAAGCCCGCGGCACACCAGCGCAGGCGTTGCTCAAGCAAGTGCCGTTCAGGCAGCGATTGCGTCAGCTCCAACGCCTGTTCGAGGTAGTGCCGGGCCTGCTCGAAGTGGCCCAAGCGCCGGTGCAATTCGCCGAGCGTGGCTGGCCAGTAGGGATAGCCCTTGGGACCGCCGCGCGGGGTCCAGGGCTCCATGCAGGCCAGCGCCGCCTGGGGACCGTGCAAGTAAGCAATTGCAATCGCGCGATTGAGCACGTGCAACGGACTCGGCTCCAAGCGCAGCAACTGGTCGTACAGCCCGACGATGCGCTGCCAGTTGGTGGCGGCGAAGGTCGGGGCCAGACCGTGCTCGGCCGCCAAGGCCGCTTCCAGATGGTAGCGCGTCAGCACGTCGCCCCGGGCCGCGACCCGCAACCAGCTCCAGCCCTGCTCGATCAGCGTGCGATCCCAACGGCTCCGATCCTGGTCGGCGAGCAGGACCAGATCGCCACCCGCACTGAGCCGGGCATCGAAGCGGGCCGCCTGAAAGCACATGAGGGCGAACAGGGCCTGAGCGGCGGCGGCCTCGGTATGCTCGGCAAGCAGCAACGTAAGCCGGGCCGCCTCCTGGCACAGGTCCTGGCGGATCAGGTCGTCACTGCTCGTTGCCGCATAGCCCTCGTTGAAGATCAGGTACAGGATCGTAAGCACCGCATCGAGCCGACTGGCCAACTGGTCCGGCACCAGGGCGGCCGGTTCGAACTCCACTTCGCGCAGCTTCTCCTTGGCCCGGGTCAGTCGCTTCTGGACGTTGGCCTGGGTCGTGAGCAGGGCACGAGCGATTTCCCCCACGCTGAAGCCGCACACGGCCTTGAGTGCCAGCGCGACCTGGGACTCGACCGGCAGCGCATCGTGGCAGCAGGCGACCAGGAGGCGCAGGAGTTCGTCGCCGACTTGATCCTCGGGAGGCCGTTCGGCGGGCTCGTAATCGGCGCCCGGGCGCAGCGCGTCCCGAATCCGGTCCCAGGTCTGCTCGCGGCGGAGCGCATCGAGGGCGGCATGCTTGGCGACGCGGAAGAGCCAGGCTGCGGGATCGTCAGGAATGCCTCGCCGGGGCCAGGTCTGCATAGCCTGGGTCAGGGCCGATTGGACGGCATCCTCGACCAGGTCGAGCCGCTTGAGCCCGAGGGAACGTGTGAGCACCGCCACGAGACGACCGTACTCATGGCGAAAGAAGTGATCGACCAGGGTGCCAGTGGCGCCGGGCATGGATCGCTCGCAGCGGCCGGCGCACGCTCGGCGGGCCGACCCCGCCGAGCGTGACACCGATCTGGCTAGTTGTAACCGGCAAGCTCGCGAATCTCAATGCTGCCGTACTGGGCCGCCGGGCAGGCCTTGGCCACCTTCAGGGCGGCGTCATAATCCGGAGCCTGGATGATCGAGTAGCCCCCCAGAACTTCCTTGGCCTCGACGAAGGGGCCGTCGGTGACCACGCCCTTGCTGTTCAGCACCCGGCCGGTTTCCTTCAAACCGTCGCCGGCATCCACGATGCTCCCCGCCTGGGCGAACTTGCCGATCCAGTCACCCCAGGCCGCGAGGACCGCCTGCATTTGCTCGGGGGACGGCGGCGGCCCGTCCATCGGCGGCGCGCGGTAAACGAACAGAAACTTGGCCATGACTTTCTCCTTGGTGGTACAGTCCGCGGACCCCGTGTCCGCTTGTTGCTGAGATGACGAACGAGGCCCGCACTTTAGGACACAGAATCCGAATATCTTTGCGGCGACGGCCCACCCAGCTCACCAACGCCAAGAGCCGATCCGGGAGGGGATCGGCTCGCAGGGATTCGTCGCGGTTAGTTCTGCAAACAGGAGTCTACTCCAGCAGCAGGTTCGGCTCCCAGCCCACGCGCTCGGCAGAGGCGCGGAGCTTTTCCAGGGCCCGATTCTGAATCTGACGCACCCGCTCCTTGCTGATGCGAAGCATGTGGCCAATCTGCCGGAGGCTGTGGGCGCCCGTGCCCGTGAGGCCGAACCGGAGATCGAGCACCCGGCGTTCGCGCGGCCGCAGGTTCTCCATGAGGAAGGTCAGGGCTTCTTGGCGCTCGGCATTGTCGCGCATCACCGATGTGCCGTTGTCCGGCATCGCCTCGGTGAGCTTGAAGTCGCTGTCGTCGTCGAGGACGGCATTGAGAGAGACCGGCGTGCGGGTGGCGGTCTGCAAGTGAGTAAGGTGCTCAAGACTGCTGCCCGTCCGCTTGGCCAGTTCCTGAGCGGTGGGCAGATGCTTGCCACCGTGGGCCAGGGCTTCGGACTCTTGCTGCAGCAGACCCAGCTCTTGCAAGTGGTGCGGCGAGAGACTGACGAGGTGGCTCTGCCGGGCGACGGCAATCTGCAGCGTCTGCCGAATCCACCAGGTGGCATAAGTCGCCAGGCGGGTGCCGTGGCTGACGTCGAAGCGGTCGATGGCCTGCATCAGGCCGCACACGGCTTCCTGGAGCAGGTCGGAGTAGGAGAGCGAATGGTGCCGGAAGCGCTTGGCGACGTGGGCGGCCAGGCGGATGTTGGCGGAAGCCAGGCGATGCTTGTAGGCCACGTAACGTTCATGGACGCGGCGAACCGCGGCGACGCGCAGCACTTCCGAGTTCTCGGCATGCTCGCGGATGAACTGGGCCATGGGCCACGGCTCCAGCGGCGGCCGGTGGGCTCGCAGCCGGGGGAAGGCCCGGATCAGGGACTTGACCAGATCGAGTTTACACTCCCAGAAGCCGTTGAGCAGTTCGCGCTCTTCTTCGGGGGTCAGCAGGTCGGAAGAGAAGACCATACCCGGCGTGGGGATGGCCACCGTGGTGCCTGGGCGGGTCTTGCGGGGCACGGGCTTCTTCTTGGCCAATTCCTTGGCGGCGGGCTTCGCGGTCTTGACAGACTTCAGCTTTAGATTCTTGGCTGGGATGACCTTGCCGGCGCGCGGCTTGGCCATCGGGGCCTTCGCTGCCGGCTTCTTCTTCTTCGTCTTCGTTTTCGTCATGTCTTTTCCCCTGGCTCCTTCACCCAGGCGGCCCTCGGCGGCTCAGCGCCCGTATACCCCCGCCGCTCCCCTTTACGGCGGGACCATCACCCGTTTCCACTGCGTTCGGCTATGGCAAAAGTGAAACCCCAGACCGGTCGTCGAGTCGCACGCCGGCCGCCGATCCTAACCCGGTTCTCGGCGATGAACAGAACCGTGACTGCGCAGTACGTCCAACAATCAAGATGTGCGATTGTAGGGCCGGCGCTCGCGGATTTCAAGAGGCATTCTCCGTTATCCTTTCGATGCCCGCCCGAATCCCGCTCCTGCCTCCGGCCTGCGCGCTCTCTCCTTCCCAACCGGCGGCTTCCGAGCCTTCCCGCCCCAAGACTTCTCGCAACTTACCCGAAGGTAACCGATGCCCTGGCGCGATGCAAGCAGGTGATTACCAATTCTCATCCCGCCCTCACCGAGACCCGCTCTAGCCAGCCCGGCGCGGCCACGGTACACTCCGAGACGGATCAGGTTCTCGCTTCCGAGGCGGCCATGACTGGCTCCACTCCGTCCGATCCGCCCCGTTCGCTTTCTCGACCCGCGCCCTGGCTCGGGCCACGCCCCGGGCAAGTCACCTGGTCCCACAAGTTCGGCAACGCCTGGCGCGGCGTCAAGTATGGCATCCGTGGCCACTCCAGTTTCTTTGTCCATTTCTTCGTCTCCGCCCTGGTCATCGCCGCCGCCATCGTGCTCCGCGCCAACGTCACGCAGTGGTGCCTGCTCTTCTTCGCCATGGGGCTCGTCCTCTCCGCCGAACTGATGAACAGCGCCATCGAGACGCTCTTTCACAGCCTCGACCCCCGCACCAAGGATCGCGGCTGCCGGGCACTCGACGTAGCCGCCGGCGCCGTGCTCCTGGCCGCACTCACCGCCGCCGTCATCGGACTGCTCGTCTTCGTCCCGCTTCTCGCTGACCTTCTGGGCTGGCCATGACTCCTTCACCTCTGCGCGGTTCGAGCCGACTCGTGACCGGGTCGTTCCTCTTCTTGCTCTCCCTGGCGGCATTGGCGGCCAACCCCGCCCACAGGCCCGTCCTCGGAACCGAGCCCTCCCCGCACGACGGCCCCCTAAATTTGCGACTCGGCGACGCGACCGTGCTCGAACTCGCCACCACCGGCCCCAAGCCCCATGCCCTCTTCGTCCGCCACCCTGCCGGCCCGACCGTGACCCGCCGCTTCCCCATGATCAAGGACCATCCCGGCGAGACCCGCGATCATCCCCATCAGCGTGGCGTCTGGTTCGCGCACGGCGACCTGATCGTCGCGGGCCAGAAGCCGACCGTTCCTCTGCCCGGCGTCGCCGGCTTCGACTTCTGGAGCGAGGGGCTGGGACGCGGCCGGATCGAGGTCCAGTCTCACCAGGCCGATGCCGACCGCATCATCCTGGAGATTCGCTGGCTCCGCCCGATGGGCACGGAACTCCTTCGGGAACGGCAGACCTGGAGCGTGGCCGCGGTGGGAACCGATCTGCTCATCCGCTTCGAGACCGAGCTTCGCGCCGGTGCTGCCGCCGTCACCTTCGGCGACACCAAGGAGGGCACCTTCGGACTGCGGCTATGCGAGGACCTGACGGCGAAACGTGGCGGCCAGATGACCAACAGCCAGGGCGGCCGGGGCGAGGCGGGCTGCTGGGGCCGCACCGCCGACTGGGTTCATGTGCAGGGCACGATCGACACGGAGGAAGTGGGGCTGGCCCTATTCGACGATCCGCGCAACGAGCCTCGGGCTGCCTGGCACGTGCGAGGTTACGGACTGCTCGCGGCCAATCCCTTCGGCCGCGCCCGCTCTGGCTTCCCCGACCGGAAAGAAGCTGGCCCGCCGCTCGAACTCGCCGCCGGGGCCTCGCTCCGGCTTCGCTACGGCATCTACGTCCATCGCGGCAAGGCCGACCGCGTCGCCGACGCCTTCGCCACCTTCTGCAAACCAGAGCGGTGACCAACCCGGCCCGGTAGCCGCGGGCTGCCCGACCTGGTAGCCGCGGGCTTAGCCCGCGTCGGTCCGAGAGCATTCCCCCGGGAATTCAAGTGCAAGGACGCCGGACTTCCGGTTAAAATCGCGGCTAGCCCCTTCGGACTCGCTGGAGACTTGCCATGTCCACCGCAACACCGACCGCACCGCCGCCGGCCGCTCCGCCCACCGCCTATGCCGCGCCCCGGCTGCAGCGCTACTTCGACGAATATGCCAGCTTCCACCAGAACCTGATGAACCAGGCCACGCACTTCATCGGCATCCCGATGATCACCTTCGCCCTTCTGGGGCTGCTCAGCAAGGTGGTGCTGTGGCCGATCAACGACTGGCTCCGCCTCGACCTCGGGGTCGTGCTTTGGGCCGGGGCACTGATCTGGTACTTGACGCTAGACTGGCGGTATGGCGTGCCCTTCGCCGTGATCTGCCTGGGCTTCTACTTCATTGCCCGGGACATCGACCAGCTTTACCTGTGGATCGCGTTCGTGGTCGGCTGGGTGTTCCAGTACTTGGGGCACATCGTCTACGAAAAGAAATCGCCGGCCTTCTACAAGAATTTCGAGCACTTGCTCATCGGCCCCCTTTGGCTCTTCGCCAAGGCGGTCCGAGTAGCCAAGTGAAGCCGCGTCGTCGCCGAAGCGTTAACCGCGGCGGTAGCCACGTTGGTAGCCGCGGGCTTTAGCCCGCGCCCTTTCCGCAACCTTGTCCCCGCAAGCCGCGTCAGTTACAAAACTCCGGCTTGCGGGCCGCCAGGAGTTGCTGCAGCCGGGCGACGATGCTCGAGTGCATCTGGCTGACCCGGCTCTCGGAGAGGTCGAGGGTGGCCCCGATCTCCTTCATCGTCATCTCTTCGTAGTAGTAGAGGATGATGATGAGGCGTTCGTTGCGGTTGAGGCCGCGGGTCACCAGCCGCATTAGATCGCGGTTCTGGATCTTGCGGGTGGGGTCTTCCGCCTTCTTGTCTTCGAGGATGTCGATCTCGCGGACATCCTTGTAGCTGTCGGTCTCGTACCACTTCTTGTTGAGGCTGACGAGGCCGACGGCGTTGGCTTCGGACTCGTGCTTCTCGAATTCGTCGAGGGTCAGGCCCAGGGCCTGAGCGAGTTCATCGGGCCGGGGCGGCCGGCCAAGCTTGGCTTCCAGTTGCTTCCGGGTGCTTTCGAGCTTGCTCGCCTTGCTGCGAACGAGGCGCGGCACCCAGTCCATGGTCCGCAGTTCGTCGAGCATGGCGCCCCGGATCCGCGGCACGCAATAGGTCTCGAACTTGACGCCGCGCTCGAGGTCGAACGCCTCGATCGCGTCGAGCAGGCCGAAGATCCCGGCACTGATCAGGTCGTCCAGTTCCACGCCTTCGGGCAGGCGGGCCCAGATGCGCTCGGCATTGTATTTGACCAGCGGCAGGTAGTGCTCGACGAGCTTATTGCGAAGCTCCACCGTAGGCTTGTCCCGATACTCCCGCCAGAGTTGCAGGACATCGGTTTCCGCAGGTGACAGCATGCTTCCTCCCCCGAGGAGCGGGGGCACGGCTGGCGCGAGCTGGCGACCGGAGGCGTGATCGACGGCGGGATTCCCGCCTGGCCCGATCGGCATCCATGCCGCTGCGTCCCAAACGGGATCAGCCCAAACCGCCCATGTCCCCTTCACCACGTGATCGCCCGCTCTGGGCAGACGATCTCTCACGATCCATATCGGACACGCTGCGGCGCCAGTTGAGTTAAACTCCCTGGCACTCCCCCGTTCCGAGCGTGTCGCCAGCGCTGTCACCTCGCGGTTCGGCGCTGCGGTCAAGCGGCGGGACAGATAGCCATCCGCAGCCCCGTTGTCCAGTGCAAAGGTTACAAAACAGGCCCACGCCACCGCGAGCCAGCCCCCACGCCGCCGCATAGGTTAACCCCTGAGGCGGCATCGGCCTCGTCCCTCGGGTCGACCGGTCCCGCCGCCCTTCCGTCCCCTACTCGCAGAAGGTTTGCCTCATGAAGTCGCGCTGGTTCTCTCCGATCGCCCTGTTGGGTCTCGCCCTCGTGGCCGCCCCGCTGCCGGCCGCCCGCACTCTCGACGACGCCCCGGTGAAGGTCACTTCGGTCGAAGGCATCACCGAGTATCGCCTGGCCAACGGCCTCCGCGTCCTGCTCTTCCCCGACGCCTCCACGCCGCGGGTCACCGTCAACCTCACCTACATGGTCGGCTCGCGGCACGAAGGCTACGGCGAGACCGGCATGGCCCATCTCCTCGAACACATGCTCTTCAAGGGCACGCCGCAGCATCCCGCCATCCCCAAGGCACTGCAGGAGCGCGGCGCCCAGTTCAACGCCACCACTTCCTACGACCGCACCAACTACTTCGAGACCCTGCCCGCCACGGGCGACAACCTGGAGTTCGCTCTGCGCCTCGAAGCCGACCGCATGATCAACAGCTTCGTCCGCCGCGACGACCTGGCCTCCGAGATGACCGTCGTCCGCAACGAGTTCGAGGCCGGCGAAAATCAGCCCAGCTCCATCCTGCGCCAGCGCATTTGGGCCGTCGCCTTCGAATGGCACAACTACGGCAAGACGGTGATCGGCAACCGCTCCGACATCGAGCGGGTGCCCATAGAGAATCTGCAGGCCTTCTACCGCCGCTTCTACCAGCCCGACAATGCGGTGCTCGTCATTGCCGGCTCCTTCGATGAAGCCCAGGCCCTGGCCCTGGTGACCAAGTACTTCGGTTCGATCCCCAAGCCCACGCGGAAGCTGGACAACACCTACACGGAAGAGCCGACCCAGGACGGGGAACGCAGTGTCGTGCTTCGCCGCGTCGGGGACGTGGCCGTCGTCGGCGTGGTCTACCGCATCCCGGCCGGCCCCCATCCTGACTTCGTCGCGCTGCAAATCCTCGCCAACGTTCTGGGCTCGGAGCCGAGCGGCAAGCTCTACCGCGGTCTCGTTGAAACCAAGCGGGCCACCTCGGTCGCGGCCTTCGCCCTCCCCTTGCACGATCCCGGTCTGATCCAGATGGTGGCGGAAGCAGCTCCGGGCACGCCCCTGGAGCAGCTCCGCGATAAACTGCTCAACCTGATTCAGAACAGTGCCGACACCATCACGGACGAAGACGTGGAGCGGGCCCGGCGCGAACTCCTGCGAGTCCGGGAAATGGCTGCCACCGATGCCAGCCGGGTCGCCCTCCAACTCAGCGAGTGGGCCGCCCAGGGCGATTGGCGGCTCTACTTCCGCCATCGCGATCTGCTGGAACAGGTCAAGCTCGCCGACGTCCAGCGCGTCGCCCAGACCTATCTCAAGACCGACAACCGGACGGTGGGCCTCTTCATCCCGACGCCCCAGCCCGATCGCGCCGCCCTGCCTGCCACGCCGGACGTGGCCAAGCTCGTGGACGGCTATACCGGCCGGACCAAGCTGGCGGCTGGCGAGACCTTCGATCCCACCCCCGCCAACATTGACGCCCGCACCCAGCGCTCGACCCTGCCGGGCGGGATCAAGGTGGCAGCCTTTCCCAAGAAGACCCGTGGCGAGACCGTCAACATTATCCTCACCCTGCGCTATGGCGATGAGGAGCGGCTCAAGCCCTTCCTCGGTGCTTCCGACTTCCTCGGCTCCATGCTCGTCCGCGGAACGCAGAAGCTCGACTACGCCCAACTCAAGGAGGAACTCACCAAGGCCGCCGCCACCGTCACCGTGAACCACAGCCCGGGTTCGCTCACCTTCTCCGTGCTCACCAAGCGGGAACATCTGCCCCGGGCCCTGGAACTGCTCCATCAGATCGTCCGGGAGCCTGCCTTCCCCGCCAAGGAGTTTGAGGTCCTAAAGGCCGAGGCTCTGAACCGGCTGGAGAAGGGACGCACCGACCCGGCCTCGCAGGCGCAGCTCCTGATGCAGCGCACCCTCTTCCCCTACGCCAAGGACAACCTGCGGTACATTCCCACTCTGGACGAATCGATCGAGCGCGTGCAGGAAACCACGCTTGAACAGGTCCAGGCCCTCTATCGCGATCTGATCGGCGCCAGTGCCGGGGAGCTGATCGTCGTGGGGGACTGCGACGCCGACCAGGTGGTCCAGACGGTGCAGGCGATGCTTTCGGGCTGGCCCACGCCGCAGGGTTACACGCGGGTCACCCGCCCGGCGATCCCCACCGAGAAGGGACAAACGCTCACCATCCATACGCCGGACAAGGCCAACGCCACCTTCATTGCCGGCTTCCAGTTCGCTCTCCGCGACGACGATCCGGACTACCCGGCGCTCGTGATGGCGAACTACATCGTCGGCGGCGGCGGCACGCTCTCCTCCCGGCTCGGCGACCGCATCCGCCAGAAGGACGGGCTATCGTATGGCGTGGGCTCCGTGGTCAACGCCGATGCCCTCGACGGCCGCTGCGTCTTCATCATCTTTGCCATCTGTGCTCCGCAGAACCTGGGCAAGGTCGATGCCGCCGTGAAGGAAGAACTGGAGCGTTTCCTCAAGGAAGGCGTGACCGCCGAGGAACTCGACAAGGCGAAGCAAGCCTATCTCCAGGCCCAAAAGGTCGCTCGGAGTCAGGACCGCGTGTTGCCCCGGTTATTGGCGGAGAACACGTACGTCGGCCGAACGATGGCTTACCAGGCCGACCTCGAAGAGAAGATCGCTGGCCTCACCCCGGAACAGGTCGTGGCGGCCTTCCGCAAGCACGTCGACACGAACCGCCTCATCATCATCCACGCCGGCGACCAGGAGAAGAAGTAGTCACCGGCTATCGGAGGGCGTCCACGGCCTCGAGTCTCGGACGCCCTCGCCTTGCGCCCTGAGCTTTGCGTTCAGCGGTTGTAGGGAACCTCCTGCACCCAGTGGAACGAGCGTGTCGTCAGTTCGAAGGTCCTTTCGGGCAGGCGCTGGAACCGGCCGTGCAAGGTGTCCGGGCCGATCTTGCCCGAGAGGATGAGCACCCCCTCTTCTGGCCGCTCCACAGTCAACTCGCCTGCCGCTTCGGTGCTTTGGGGTCGGTTGAGCTTGAGGGTCGAGCCGTCTTCGGAGAAGCTCATCGCGAAGATCGACTTGGATTGGTCTGGCAGGTGAACGAACAGGAAGCCCCGTGACGTGACGTCGAGCCGATTCCAGTGGAGCGGACTTTCAGCCTCGGCCGGTGCCTCATTGATGGTCAGCGTTTCCATCTGCCAGGAGCCTTGGAGCGGCGCCGTAGGCCCATCAGTCATCTGCCGATAGGCCGTCCACATCGACGTGACCTGCAGACCCACGAGTGCCGCCACGAACAGCGTGCGGAAGGCAAGGGCGGTACGGTCGAGCCAGATTCGGCCTCCCAGGGGCGGGAGCTGGGCGGCTGCGACCGGCTGATTGACCACGAACAGCCGCCAGAGCCGAGGCAGGTCTGGGGCGATGAGGAAGCCCGCCATCAGCAGGTAGTGGGCGGAGTAGAGCTTGACCGGCACGTCGTAGCAGAGATTAAGAGCCAGGACCTGCGTCATCGCGGCCGAGGTAACCAGGGCCCCAAGCAGAGTCGTCCGCCGGGTCGTAAGCAGTAAGGCCCCCAGGACTTCGATCGCGCCGGTGAACACGGTGTAGGGCTGCGAGACGCCCATGAACACCCAGAGCAGACCCATCGGAGAGAAGTCGCCCAGTGGCTGCTCGAGCCGCAGCGAGGTCGGCGGCGGGAACTGCAGCGGAAAGACCTTGGCCAGCCCATAGGTCAGCATCATGACGACCAGGAACCAGCGGACCATGAAACGGGCCAGGCCATGGCCCAGGGCGAAGGTCCGGCCCGAGAAGTCGACCAGGGACCAGAGCAGGCTCAACACCCCCGCGATCAGGGCCGCCCACAGGCAGCCCATGTAGGCCCGGAGCGTGTCGCCGCTCCCGGTGGGCTGGATGATGACCTCGACGCCGAACACCTGGCTGCCGAGCCACTTGCTGGCCTCATTGGCCAGGTCGTTCCAGCGCGTCCCGAGGGACGCATGGGCCTGTCGTGCCGACTCCAGCCAGTCTGGCCGAACATCGGCGGGAATCACCTCGAACGGCAGGCCCAGCAGTTCCATAACCAGCGGCAGAGCCACACAAATCAAATAAACCATGAGAAATCGGGCCATCCAGAGGCCCAGCCAGTGCATCAAACCCCACATGCATGCCCCTCCCACGGGTCCGCCACGCTTCGCCAGAGCTGGCCACGTTCGGCCAGGAGCCCTCCAGGCACTACCCAGCCCCCTGCCCTGAAGTTCGCCGACGGGCCAAAAAGATTGCAGAATCCCCGGCCGCGTCAGGGGGCACACGGTTGGCCCGCCGGCCCTGACCCAGGACCGAACACCGCACTGTAGCAGCTCCCAGCGGTCAACTTCAACGTCGGTTGCGGTCAGCCTGGCCGATGTGCGTCATTGACTTTCCCCGGAGCCGCCAAGAAAATCATTACCTAAGGCAGTGCGCTCAGAGAGAGGGTTGATGTCCGCAGACTTTCCGTGGGCCGAGATCCAGAACCTGCTGCAAGCCTGGGCGCTCCTGGCCCTGGTGACGGGGCTGATCGTCGGGCTCGTCGTCCTGCTGACCCGGTCGCCATTGCCCTGGCAGCGGCGGCAGCATTTCGCCGCCGTCCCCTGGACCTTCGTCGACCTGGCCCTGGTGCTCCTTCTGTTCGTGGTCGGTGAGTACGTCATTGTCGTGCTCATGCATCAGGTTCGCGGCCCGGACGCCGCCCCGGCACTGCCGTCGTCCCCGGCGCGCGAGCTCCTGCTGACGACCACCCAACTGGGGCTCTGTGCCGCACAGGCGGCGGGCGGACCCAGTGTCGGCGAGGCCTTCATGCCGGCCGTGGCGGCGACCGCTGCCGATCGTTCCCTCGAAGTGCTCAATCACCGGGCCGAGACGGCCCTATGGGGCACGCTCATCTCGCGGCTGCTCTTGCCCGTGGCCTTTGTGCTGTTCCTTCACCTCCGGGCCGGTGCCCGGCCCTATCAGGTCGGGCTGACGAGACACGCCTTCGGTTCGAGCCTGTTGCTCGGTTATCTCTGCTGGCTGGTGGTGACGCCGCTGGTCTTCGCCTTGTTCCTGGGTCTGCGGGCCCTGGAGGACTGGATTGGCGCAGGCGATCCGCACCTGGTGCAAGTGCTCCTGTCGCTCAATCAAGGGTGGCAGCCGTGGGTCCTGGCCCTGATCATTGCCGGGCTGGTGGCGCCGCTGTTCGAAGAATTGCTGGTGCGGGGCATCATGCAGCCCCTGCTGGTGGCCCGGCCGCAACTGGCCGACGGGCTGGTGCTCACGAGCCTGGTACTGGCGGTGTTTCTGGGCCTCGGGCTCGACGGGGAGTCCAACTCGGCGACAGGC
>CALLZJ010000430.1 GCA_937858435.1 uncultured bacterium | reverse complement strand
CCTCCTGGCTCGAGCCGATCGAGGGCGGGACCTGTTGCGGGCCGAGTTGGCTCAGGTCGCCCAGGTCACGCAGGTGGCCGTCTATCGACAGATCGACCAGCCCTGGATGGATGAGTATGCCTTGAACGAGCTGCGCCAGGGCCGCATCGACTACGTGACACTAACCAGTAGCAACATTGCCCTTCGTTTCGGAAAGATTGGGGGGGAGGGAGTGGGGCGCTGGGAAGGACCGACGACACAACGGGTTTGTGCCTGCCCTGTCCTTGCGGCACCCGCCGAGGAGGCCGGCTTGTCCGTCGCCGCCGTGGCCTCGACTTACACCGTTGAGGGTCTGATTCAAGCTATCGTGGAAGCCAACCGGCACCCGGCTTCCGTGCCCTTGTTTTGAAGTGAATGGACGTCAGTTGGCCGGGGGCTTGGTGTAGACGCGGATATCGTTAGCCTGCAAAGGCAGTCCCACGCCGGTGAGCACCGCTTGCTGGGCCAACTGCTTGAAATAGTAGCTCGATGTCTGCCCCTTCAAGATGATCCCGGCTGGCCCCCACAGGACTTCGAGATTCCGGACTCGCCCGCCCAGACGCTCATGCACGGCTGCCCAGGCCCGAGCTATTGGGCCTGATTCCTGGCAGTTCGCGTTTCCTACCGTCCGAACCATGGGAACTCCGCGCGTGGGTGTTTGGGGCTTCGTCAGTTGGAACTCGGAACCGAACGGCATATCGGCGCCGGCCTCTCCCCCAGCAAGCAATCGAGGCGGGCCTGCAAACGTTCGGGTTCACTCGGGACAGGCAGCACCGCCATCACGGGCAGCCGCATTAGGTGCCGAACCTTCGCCACCGTTCCCTCGACCAGGAGCACCACCGGCGGCAGGTCGCGGCCGTTTTCGCGGAGTACGTCCAAGAGGCCATCGGCACCGCCCCAGGGTAGGCTGGCACTAAGGAGTAGGACGTCCGGGACTGAACGCCTGAGTTGCAGAAGGCAATCGACGGCACCCGTGGCACAGGCGACATCGTAGTCCTGGGCTGCCAAGAAGCGGCAATAGCAATGTGCCCGGCTCACGTCCGCGTCGGCGATGAGAATGCGGCCACGCATCTGGCTGCCTCCACGTCAGGAATCAAGCCGATACGAACTGCGGCAGCTTAGGGGGGAGAAACCGCCTGGGGCCTTGGTCGGTCTGCTCGACCCTACCAGCACGGATCTCTCCACGGTTCGCGTGCCGGAATGGACGTGGCCTACGCGAGTCAAGACCACCAGGCTCGTGGACGAGGGCGGAGGCCTCAGCGGACACGCTGACCCAAAACGATGCCCCTGTCAGCCTCCGCCCACCATCCAACTTGGTGCTATTGTCTCATGCCGGCGCGGGAATGCGAGTCGGTCGTGCTCCTGAAATCCATGTCAGGAAAATCCTGACAGCGCGTACGCTCAGGAAAAGCTACCTTTCGGATGTCCTGCTGGTATACTGCGTCTGGTGCCAACGCTGACCCGCCTCGAGGTGCCCATGTCCGCCACGCCCCAGGACGCTCACTCCAAGCGCCATGAAGACGTGGAACATTGGGCACGCCGCAGTCTTTCCCTCGAGCAAGAGATGGCAGCGCGCGACCGAGCCTTGGCCATGAGCGAAGAGCAGCTGCAGGCGCTGCTCAACGCCGCCGCCGATGCCATCATAACCATCGATCAGCGCGGCATCATCCAGTCGGCCAACGCGGCTGCCGAGCGGATTTTCGGGTATGCTCCTGTCGAACTCCTGGGTCAGAACGTCAAGATCCTGATGCCGTCGCCCGATCATGACCGTCACGACGAGTACCTGGCCACCTTTCTGCGGACGCGGCGGCCGCGGATCATCGGCATCGGCCGCGAAGTCTGGGCGCAGCGCAAGGACGGCTCGGTCTTTCCAGCTGATCTTACCGTCACCGAGGTCGATCACCTCGGGCTCTTCCTAGGGATCGTCCGCGACATCAGTCGGCGACGGCAACTGGAGCGTGAAGTGATCGAGATCGCTTCCCTAGAACAGCGTCGTATCAGCCAGGACCTGCATGACAGCGTGGGTCAGGAACTCACGGCGCTGTCGATGCTCAGTAGCGATCTCGTGCAGTTGCTGCGGGCGGAAGGTTCAGATCATGTTGACCTGGCGGCTAAGGTCGTTCAGGGTTGTCAGCGGACGCTGGAAGAGGTGCGGACGATTAGCCGTGGACTTCATCCCGTGCCCATCGACCAACAGGGGCTCATGACCGCGTTAGCCGACCTGGCGGAACGGCTGAGCAACCAGACAGGTGTCCGTTGCAGTTTTACAGCGCCGCAACCGGTCCTGGCAACAACGTGGTGGCCACCCACTTGTACTACATTGCCAAGGAAGCGGCAACCAATGCCCTGAAGCATGCCCGCCCCAAGCGGGTCGAAATCAGCTTGTCTGTGGCGCCGGACCGGAGGGTGGCGTTGGCGGTGGTTGACGACGGTCGGGGGCTACCCGATCCGTTACCCGTTCATGCCGGCCTAGGGCTCCGGATCATGAGCAATCGGGCCCAGCTCATCGGCGCGGAGCTGACCGTAAAGCCCGGAGCAGAGCGAGGAACGCGCGTCGACTGCCTCATGCACTTGTACCCTCATGTCCCCTAAGTCTGCTAGCAAGCCTCGACCAGCCCGCCTGATCATCATTGATGATCATCCGGCGGTGCGCGAAGCTCTGGCCCTGCGCATCGCCCGCCATTCGGACATGAAACTCGTTGGGGAAGCCGACGGCTACAACACTGCCTTGCGGTTGATTTCGACGACGCACCCCGACGTGGCCATCGTCGACATCGGCCTGAAAGAGGGCAACGGGCTCGATTTGATTAAGCGGCTCCGCGACCGGGGGGAAACGCTGCGAGTGCTGGTATGGTCCATGTACAACGAAAGTCTCTATGCAGAACGGGCCCTTCGAGCCGGCGCTCAGGGCTACATCACAAAGCAGCAAGCCACGGAAGACATCATCGGCGCGGTGCGTGAGGTGCTCGCTGGCCGTGTCTACCTCAGCCCCGACATGACCCAACAGCTTCTGGGGCGGTCCGTGGGTACGCGGTCGGGGCCGGCCTTGCCGGAAGAGTGCCTGTCCGATCGGGAGCTCGAGGTCTATCGGCTCATGGGACAGGGGCTCTCGGCGCGCAGCATTGCCGAGCGCATGAGGCTAAGCCCCAAGACCGTCGAAACCTATCGCGAACGCATCAAGGAGAAGCTAGGCTTGGCGACCACCCCGGAACTGCTACGGCACGCCATCCGGTGGGTGGAGGGCGTGCCGTGATGTGTGACTCACGCGGCGGACCAAGGCGAATGCCCGGCGGCATTCACTCCTTGATGTTGAAGCACATGAGCATGTCCTGCTCGCGGATGTAGAGCTTGCCCTTGGAAATGACCGGGTGCGGCCAACTGGGCTTGCCGCCGTCGTACGGAAGCTTGAACTTGCTAACCATGACCATGCGCTCAGGGTTGGCTTCCACGAGTGCCAGAGTGCCGTCCTGGTAGCGACAGTAAAGCATGCCGTCCGCGTAGAGGATGGCGCACGAGCCTTGCCCGATGCCGCGCTCCTGCCACTTGATTTCCCCCGTCTTGAACTCGATGCAAGTCAGCTTGCCGTCGTTCTGGCCGTGGCCGCCATAGAGGTAG
>CALLZJ010000429.1 GCA_937858435.1 uncultured bacterium | reverse complement strand
AGCGGCAGGGCCAGATCCAGCTTCCCGGCGGCTCGGTAGCCCGACGCCAGGTTGTTCATGCTGGTGAGCGTGTCGGGGTGGTCGGCCCCCAGATGGTGTTCCCGCAGCTTGGCCGAGCGTTCCAGGAAGCTGATCGCCAACGCATACTGGTCGTTGTCCTTGCCGCCGATGGCTCGGTAGGTGTTGCCCACCGTTTGGAGCAACGCCGCTTGCAGCAGCGGTTGCCTGGGGAAGTTCGCCTCGATCTTGTCCGGGGCCAACTCCGCCGCCGCCCGCGCTAGCAACACGCTCAGCTTCGGGTCCGGCTCGCGCTCCTCTTCCCGCTGCCCGAGCGCCAGCAAGCGGTTGGCTTGCGCTGTCGGATCGAGTTGGCCCAGCAACTTGTACTGAAGAAAATCGCTCACCCCCGTGGCGATGCGCTTTTCTTCTTCGACCTTCTTCTTCTCGGCCTCGACGTTGTTCCTTTCCGCTTCCACCTGCACCAGGCGGTCCTCAGCCAGCTTCTCATTCGCCGCCGCTTGCCGCTCCGCGGCCACCGCCCACCAGGCCAGGCCGCTGGCGATGATCGCCGCCAACGTGGAGACGACCAAGAGCGTCGCCACCGCCGGGTAGCGGCGGCACCATTTCACAGTGCGTTCAAGCCGGCCCACGGGGCGAGCCGTGATCGGTTTGCCATCGAGGAAGTTCCGCAAGTCCTCGGCCAGAACCTCGGTCGTGTCGTACCGCCGCAGCGGGTCCTTCTCCAGGCACTTCAAACAAATCACTTGCAGGTCAAGCGGTATGCTTGGGTTGATGGTCCGCGGCGGCGTCGGCTCCTCATCGACAATCTTCATGAGCAGATGGGGGAAGGTATCGGCCTTGAACGGCACCTGCCCCGTCAGCAGTTGATAGAAGATCACGCCCAGCGAGTACTGATCCGCTGGCGGGCAGACGTACTTCGTCTTCCCCTGGGCCTGTTCAGGTGACATGTAGCTGGGCGTGCCGAGAATCGCCCCGCTGCCGGTCAGGTCCTCGGTCTGGTCATGCCGCTTGGCCAGCCCGAAGTCGGTGATCTTGGGCGTGAAGTCCGCGGACTCACGTGCGGAACTCGCCAGGAGCACGTTGGCCGGCTTGAGGTCGCGGTGGATGATGCCGTGCTGATGAGCGGCATGGACGGCTCGGGCCAGCGTCTCGACGAAGGCCGCCGCCTCGGCCGGCGCCATGCGGTTGGACTTCAGCCACTCGGCGAGCGAGCCACCGTCGATGAACTCCTGAGCGAAGTAGGGCTGGCCGTGATGCTCGCCGATCTCAAACACCTGGACGATGTTCGGATGCTGCACCCGGGCCGCGTTCTCGGCCTCGATCTGGAAGCGCAGCTTCTGCTCGGTGGTGGCGAAGTCGGCCTTGAGGATCATCTTCAGGGCGACGGTGCGCTCGAGGCCCGTCTGCTTGGCCATGTAGACGACGCCCATGCCGCCGCGGCCTAGCTCCTTTTCAATCTCGAAGCCGGGGATGTCGGGGTAGGCGGAGGGAATGCCCGCATCAGGGACGTGGTCGACGCTGCGGTTCGGGTCGGTGCCGCCCGGTGTGGTCGGCTGCTCAACGTGGGTCTCTTGTTCCAGCGTGAGGCCGGCCTGAGGCGCGAATGGGACCGTCTGCGGCGTGTCGTTCATGGCGCGGGACCTCTCATTATGATTGGAAGCTACCACGCGCTCCGCACCGCGGCAAGGAGGAAGCGAACGCCCTACGGCTGCCCCAGCTTCTCCTTCTCCGCCTGCCACTTCTTCACCTCGTCGGGCTTCTCCAGCGCCGTGTAAAGCTCGATCAGCCGGTCAGCGGCCTGGGTCAACGCCTTGGGGTCGGGCGACGAACGCTTGCGCAGCACGCCATGGTTTTCCAGCAAGAGCGGCTCCGCCTCGGCGAACTTCTGCTGCTTCATCAGGTTCGTCGCCAGGCCAGCGAGTTCGCGGAGGTAGTCGTTCGACTCCGGGCCTTGCTTCTCCTTGACGTGGGCCAGCCACTTCCGCCGCCAGCCCTCGGCCCGCTCCCACTGCTCGGCCTCTTCGTAGCCTTCGGTCGTCTGGGCCATGATGTACGCGGCGTTTCTGTGGATGAACTTGAGTTTCACCAGCCCCTGGGCCGCCTCTTCCAGGAGAGGCAGGGCTGCTTCTAGCCGCTGGGCCTGGCGATAGGACCGCGCCAAGTTTGCCAGGGAGAGCAGCGTTTCGGGATCGCTTAGGCCAAACTTGGCTTGCCGCAGTTTCAGCGTATCTTCATGGAGGGCTAGCGCCTCGGCATGCTGGCCCAGATGATAGTAGCTGTTGGCCAGGTTGCCCATGCTGCGGAGCGTATCGGGATGGTCGGGGCCGAGCTTGGCTTGGTAGAGCCGCAGCGTTTCCTCATGGAGGGCCAGCGCCTCGGCATGCCGGCCCAGGGCGGTGTAGCTGTTCGCCAGGTTGTTCATGCTCATGAGCGTGGCGGGATGGTCGGGGCCGAGCTTGGCTTTCCGCAGTCTCAGCGACTCTTCATAAAGGGCCAGTGCCTCGGCATGCCGGCCCAGGGAATAGTAGCTGTTCGCAAGGTTGCCCATGCTGTGGAGCGTGTCAGGATGGTCGGGGCCGAGCTTCGCCTTCCGCAGCTTCAGCGTTTCTTCGACGAGGGCCAGCGCCTCGGCCTGCCGGCCCAGGTGATAGTAGATGACCGACAGGTTGCCCATGCTCAAGAGAGTGTCGGGATGGTCGGGGCCGAGCTTGGCCTTCCGCAGCTTCAGAGTCTCTTCATGAAGGGCCAGCGCCTCGCCCATTCGGCCCAGAGCGGCGTAGCTGTTCGCCAGGTTGTTCATGCTCAAGTACGTGGCGGGATCGTCCGCGCCGAGCTTGGCTTTTTGTGACTTCAGCGTCTCTTCTTGCAGGGCCAGTGCCTCGGCGTGCCGGCCCAAGGAATAGTAGGTATTCGCCAGGTTGCCCATGCTCAAGAGCGTGTCGGGATGTTCGGGGCCGAGCTTGGCTTTCCGCAGCTTGACCGTCTCTTCATAGAGCGCCAATTCCTCGGCCTTTCGGCCCAGGGCGGCGTAGTTCATCGCCAAGTTGACCATGCTGGCCAGTGTGTCGGGATGGTCCCGCCCCAGATGGGCGACGAAGAGGGCCACCGACCGCTCGTGGAGCGGCAGGGCCACGTCGTACTGGCCTAGGAGATAGAAGGAGCGACCAATCGTACGCGCTAGCCGGGCCGCCACCAGCGGCTGGTTCTTGAGGCTCGTCTCCAAGTGAGGCAGGGCATTCTTGATGGCGTCGGCCAGCTTCACGTCAATTCCCAACCCGCCTTCCTGCTCCTCGGGTCGGGCCGCGGCCAGGACTCGCTCTTCCACAAACTCCAGGACCGCGTCGGTCGTTTCCCGGGCTCGCTGTTCCTTGGCAGCATGGGCCAGGGCCCTCTGTTCCTGGTCCAAGGCAGCCGCTTCCGCCCGGCGGGCCTGGTCCATGTACCAAAGGCTCACACCCAGCCCGGTGAGCAGGATCGCCACGACGAAGCCCCCGGCCACCTGCACGATGCGGCGACGCTTGGTTTGTTCCTCGGCGAAGACCCGGGCCCGGGCCTCATCGATCTCCGCTTGCCGTGCTCGCTCCTCCGCTTCGGCCCGGAGCCGTGCCACCT
>CALLZJ010000428.1 GCA_937858435.1 uncultured bacterium | reverse complement strand
AGCCGCGACTTGGGGGCTACGCCCCCCCACCCGCCGGGCGCCCCCGCGGCGCCGCCGTCGGTCCGCCTTGCGCACCCCCGCCGCCTCGCCCCCCCCGTCGGCGCCCTGCCTGCTGACCCGAATCTGACTGCCCGTTTCCTCGGCGCTTCAGTCTTCGAGTTGGCTCAACGTACCGGTGCGGCCTGAGCTTCCCCGCTTGCCCCCGCCGGTCCCAGACTCTGCTTGAAGGAGGACGCGGCATGCCCGCCACCCGTTCCCTCACGCCCCTCGTTTCGATTGTGACCCCCTCCCAGACTGCAGCCCCTCCCGCCGCCTCGCTAACGGGCCGCCCCCGCTCCCCTCGGAGCACCTGGCGGCGTGGGCTGTGGATTGTGACGCTGGTGCCGGTGGTATGGGTGGCTGCCTGCACCTGGCCGCCCACCAGCCGCCCGCCCGCCGTGACCCAAGCCGTCGTCGAGCCGCTGGAATGGTCGACGGCCATCGCCGGCTACTGGGAATGCACCCGGTCGGTGCCCGTATTCTCCTTGGTGGAAGAGACGCCGGTGGCAGTCACCGAGGTCGTCGAGGTCGGCCAACTGGTGGCCAAGGGCGACGTGGTGGCTCAGCTCGATCCGGCCGACCTGGCCAAGCACGTGGCAGCCCAGGAAGCGAAGATGCGGCAGGCGGAGCTGCAGGCCCGCACCGCCCGGGATGAACTGGAAACCCAGCGGACCAAGGCCTCCCAGACACTGGCCCAGGCTCAGCAGGCCCTGGAGTTGGCACAGCTCGACCGCGACAAGTACGTCCATGGCGATTACCTCGTCGAGGTGGACGGGCTCAAGTGGGCCATTGCCGTGGCGACGCGCGAGCTGGAAGAGACGCAGCAGCGGCTGGAGCACTATCGCCAGTTCGTCAAGAAAGGGTTCGGCACGCCGGAGCAGTTGCGCCGCAAGGAGATCGAGATCAGCCGGGCCCAGTACAACCTGCTGCAGCAGAAGGCGCGGCTCGTGGTGCTGGAGAAGTACACCCGCCGCCGCACCGAGTCGGACCTGAACGTGAAAGTGGAGCAGGCCCAGCGTGAGATTCCGCGCCTCAAGTCGGCGTCCGCGGCGGCCATCGCCAAGGCGGAGAGCGATCTGCTGACGGCCGAGCAGGCCTGGCGCGGCGAGCAGGCTCGGCTGGAACGGTTGCGGGGACGCCTCGCCCGACCGGTGCTGACGGCACCCGAACCCGGCATCTGGGTGCCCGCGACCGGAGCCGAGCCGGTCGTGGGCCGCATTCACGACCCCCGTCAATGGGTGGTCAAGGCGAAGGTGCCCGAAGGACGAGCCCGGCGGCTGCGCGTCGGTCAGGCGGTGCGGCTCGGCATTGACGACGAGCCAACCTTCGCCGCGTCGGCTACGATCCGCCAGGTGCAGCGGGCCAACGCGGAGCCCCAGGCGATCAGCGACGTGGGCGAAGCGGTCCTCACCCTGCTCGTCACGGGTCAGGTGCCCGACACGCTTCTGCCCGGCCAACTCATCGAGGCGAAGCTCACGGCTCGGACCCGACCGCTCACCACCGTGCCGGCCCAGGCCATCGTCCAGGAACAGGGGCAAAGCTTCGTTGTCGTGGTGGGCGGCCCGGCCCCGGAGCGGCGCTGGGTCGAACTGGGGGAAAGGACGCCGGAACGGGTCGAGGTCCGCTCCGGACTGCGGCAAGGCGAGCCGATCTTGGTCGATGCCCAGAGCACGCCCTAACCCGCTAGCGGACGTTGAAGTAGCGGGCCTCGGGGTGATGCACGATCAGGGCCGAGGTCGACTGCTCCGGCTCCAGTTGGAAGTGCTCGCTAAGCGTGATGTCGATCCGCTCGGGCTGGAGCAACTCGAACAGTTTGGCCTGATCTTCCAGGTCGGGGCAGGCGGGGTAGCCGAAGCTGTAGCGGCACCCGCGATAGTGCAGTTTGAACAACTTCTCGACCGCATCGGCATCCGCATCGGCGATGTCCCATTCTTGACGGATTCGCTGATGCCAGAATTCGGCGAGGGCTTCCGCCGCCTCGACGCTGAGCCCGTGCAGGTAGAGGTAGTCGGTGTAGGCATGGGACTCGAAGAGTTGCTTGGCCCGGGCCGACGCCTGCCGACCCACCGTGACGCACATGAGCGCGACGTGGTCCGTGGCCTGGTCGCCTGAGCCCGGCTGCACGTAGTCGGACAGGCAGAGATGGTCGTCCTGCTGCTGCCGAGGGAAGTGGAAGCGGAGCCGTTCGGTGCGGCGGTCGTCCGCGAAGATGACCAGATCGTCGCCGACGCTCGTGCAAGGGAAGTAGCCGTAGACCACGGCAGGCCGCAGAATCCGCTCCTCCAGGCAGAGCCGCTTGAGCCGCTCGAGAGCGGGCAGTGCGACCTCCCGCATCTGCCGCTCATACTCCTGGGGCGCGACCCGGTTCTTCTTGAACTGCCACTGGGTGCTGATCAAGGTGCGGACGTTGAGATAGCGGTAGATCTCCTCGAGCGGCAGCTCGGTGACGACGCGGCTGCCGAGGAAGGGGGGCGCAGGTAGATCGGGGGCGGGAGACAGCCGGCGGGCCTTGCCATTGCTTGAGGCGGCGGCCGTGGTCGGTGCCGGCTCCTTGACCCGCAGGCCCGTGCAAACGATCGGGCGCTCCCCGGTCAGTGTGGCGTCAGCCGAATCCGGCCCGGCTGCGAGCGGAGGGCCATGGCCGCACAGCCCATCCATGAGCCGAAGCCCCTCGAAAGCATCCTCTCCGTAGTAGACGGGCCCGCCGTAGGCCGCCCGCAGGTTCTCCTCGACGTATCGTCGGGTCAGGGCCGCCCCGCCGCAGATGACGGGCACCTTGAGGCCGCGCGTCGCCATCAGCTCGAGGTTCTCTTTCATCACCACCGTGGACTTCACGAGCAGCCCGCTCATGCCGATGGCATGGGCGTGGGTCCGCTCGTACTCCGAGAGGATGGTCTCGATCGGCTGCTTGATCCCCAGGTTGGAGACCTTGTAGCCGTTGTTGGTCAGAATGATGTCGACCAGGTTCTTACCGATGTCGTGGACGTCGCCCTTGACCGTCGCCAGGACGATCCGCCCCTTCTCCGCCCCTTCAACCCGCTCCATGAACTGTTCCAGGTGGCGGACGGCGAGCTTCATCACCTCGGCCGATTGCAGCACGAAGGGAAGCTGCATCTGCCCACTGCCGAACAACTCGCCGACCACCTTCATGCCGTCCAACAGGATCGTGTTGATGATGTCGAGGGGGGCATAGCGCTCGCGGGCCAGGTCGAGGTCGGCCACCAACGAGTCGCGCCGCCCTTGAATGATCGCAT
>CALLZJ010000427.1 GCA_937858435.1 uncultured bacterium | reverse complement strand
CGAAGTCCCGGGCGATCAGTTCGTCGCTCAGGTCGACTTCGCCGGCGGGGGCGGCGGCAGCAGCGGCGGCACGACCTTCAATGCTGCAGGGCTGCCCATCAACATCCTCGACATGAAGTCGGTCTCGTCCACCATGTCTATCGGTGCCAACCTGACCATTTCGGACCTGCGTGTGCGCCTCAACGTCTCGCACACCTGGGTGGGCGATCTGGTGGTCACGCTGCGTGGGCCAAACGGTCAGACCGTGACGCTGGCCAACCGCCGGGGCGGCTCGGGCCAGGGCTATCAGGACACCGTCTTCTACGACTTCGCCCCGGTGAGCATCGCCCAGGGCGTGGCCCCGTTTGCTGGCGAGTATCGGCCTGAGACGCCCTTGTCGGTCTTCACCGGCATCCGCACTCTCGGCTTCTGGACCCTGACCGTCAGCGATCAAAGCCCGGGCAACGTGGGCAAGATCAACTCCTGGGCCCTCATCGTGAACGCTGGCAATGGTGCTTCAAGCGCCAGTTCGGTGGGCACACCCAACGGAACGGTCTTCGCGGCCGATCCGCTCCTCATGCCGACGCCCCGCGTCATCGAACTCGTTCCCACTCGCAGCCAGCAGTCGACGGGACACTTCGGCTTCGAGAGTGGCTGGACGCAGCCGACGCGGCAGGTGCCGAGCATGGCCCAGATGTCA
Organism: uncultured bacterium; assembly: GCA_937858435.1. Taxonomy (GTDB): domain Bacteria; phylum Planctomycetota; class Planctomycetia; order Gemmatales; family HRBIN36; genus CALLZJ01. The sequence goes on along the minus strand of CALLZJ010000427.1, from coordinate 1,205 downwards.
GCGTCAGCCCGGATGTCCCAGACTGCCAGCGAGCGTCTGGCTCACGCGGCTTTGGCCAAGCTCCCTGCCGCTCGGGTCGATCTGACACCCATGCTTCCGCGGTTTTCCTGGGCCGCAAGGTTGACCAACTTGTTGGAGAATTCGTGACCCTGCAGGGACGTATCTCTGGAAGTACGTGGGGCTCGGCCCCTAGGATGCTGAGCCGGTCCCATCTGCACTCTTGCACGGGAGGCGATTGCCCAGGCACACCGGTAGCAAGTGCCTCTGAAGCGGAAGGAGCAACATCATGAACATCACTGCAACCAGGCTCATGGCCATCGCACTGCTGCCGCTCTTGCTGGCGGCGGGCTGTCTGCACAAACACCAGGCGGCTCCGGTTTTCGTGCCGGCCCCGGGTCCCGGGCATGCTCCGGCTCCAGGCTGTACCAACTGCGGCCCCAAGCCAGCGGCCCCGCCGGGCTACGTCGCGCCGCGGGCCATGCCGCCGATGAGCGCGGTTCCCCTGCCCCCGGCTTCGGACCCCATCTCGGGTACGGCCCGCCTCGCCCCGGAGCGCTCTGTCTAAGCAAGACGTGGTCTCCTCCCGCGGATCGTGGCGCCCTAAGCTAGCTGCACCGGAGCCCCATCCACCGCGGGAGCGATGCCATGAGCATGGCCGACGAGTTGGCCAAGCTGGAGCGACTCAGAGAAAGTGGCGCCTTAACCGAGGCTGAGTTCCGTCAGGCGAAGGCTCGAATCTTGGGAGCTGGTGAGCCCGACGGTGGCCCGCATTCTTACGGCTCTCCCGCGACGGGGCTGCATCGGCTGTCCCGATCGCGCACGGACGCCATGTTGGGCGGCGTGTGCGGCGGCCTCGCGCGCTGGACCGATCTCCCTTCCTGGGTCGGGCGGCTCATCTTCTGTTTCGGCTTCTTGGCCGCGGGGACGGGCGTCCTGCTCTATGTCCTCCTGTGGATCTTCATGCCCCTGGAGGACTGACCGGGAAGCTCACCTGGGTCATCACCGCTCTGATGGCATGCGAACAGCAAGTCGGCCGGCCCCAATCAGTGCTGACGGGCCACGGCACTTCCGTCTGGTCCTTCGCTTCTGGGCCCCAGTCATTGCTTCGAAACGGCTCTTTACTGGCTCGGTGCCGTCGCTGTGGGCGTTGCCGCTGGGCGGCGCGGCGGGCTCGCAGAATGTCGATGGCGTGCTGACGCCGGAGG
>CALLZJ010000426.1 GCA_937858435.1 uncultured bacterium | reverse complement strand
AGAGCAAACGCCCATTGGCCGCTGCGGTTTCGATCTCCGTCTCGACAAAATGGGTGCCGAGGGCATCGGTTACAGCCCGACTGAGTTGATCGAGCCCCTGCCCCGTCCGAGCACTGACGCACACCAGTCGAGCCAGGGCATGGTCGTTTGCCGTGTTGGCCTGCACTTCGGCATCCAACGCGTCCACGGCCCGATCGATCTTGTTGAGCACGAGCAGCGTCGGATGGTCAGCGCAGCCAATCTCCTTCAGCACTTGATTGACCGCTTTGACCTGCTCAGTAAGCATCGGGCTGCTGGCGTCGACGACGTGCAGCAGCAACTTGGCTTGCCGGGCCTCCTCCAGCGTGGCTTTGAACGAAGCGATCAGGCGGTGTGGCAGGTCGCGAATGAACCCGACGGTGGCAGAGAGGAGCACGCGGCCCCAATCCTTGATTTTCCAGACCCGGGTGCGGGTGTCGAGCGTGGCAAAGAGCTTGTCGGCAGCGACCACGCCAGCCCCGGTGAGGGCGTTCATGAGGGTCGATTTGCCAGCGTTGGTGTAGCCCACAAGCGAGACCGTCATCTCTTCCGCGCGGGAGTCGACTTCGCGTTCCTTGCGTCCCTGGACCTCACGGAGCTTGGCTTTGAGATCGCGGATGCGGAGGTCGACGAGACGCCGGTCTTCTTCGAGCTGGGTTTCACCTGGTCCGCGGAGGCCGATGCCGCCCTTGTAGCGCGACAAGTGGGTCCACATGTTACGCAGTCGCGGCAGGCTATACTCAAGTTGGGCCAGTTCCACCTGAAGCCGCGCCGCCGTGGTCCGCGCTCGAGTGGCGAAGATGTCCATGATCAGTTCGCTGCGATCCAGGACCTTGACGGAGGTCGCCTTCTCCAGGTTGCGGGTCTGCGTGGAGGAGAGATCGTTGTCGAAAATGATGACGTCGGCGTCGAGTGCTTTGACGAGCATGGTCAACTCGTCGACCTTGCCCTTGCCGATGTAGGTGGCGGTCTCCGGAAGTTGCCGTCGTTGCGTCAGCCCCCCCACGACGATGGCTCCCGCGGACTCGGCTAGGCCACGGATTTCCTCAAGCGGGTCCGCTTCGTTCCATGAGCGATTCGGCAGTTCGACACTGACCAGGACCGCGGTCTCGCGGCGGACGGTCAACTGGCTGCGCGGTATTTCCGTGGGCATCGTGGCGTGTGGGGCCTCGGGGATTGTTGCTACTGGATTCTAAGCCGACTTGTGCCGTGGGTCAACGTACGGACACAGCATCGTCAATCGGGTTCGGGACAATTAATCTTCGGCATGTGCCAAGAGGAACGGGGCTCGGGCCGGCTACTTTCCCTTGCCGGAGGCGGCCCAGTGACGCTCGATGAAGGTCGTGTCCACGTGGCCGGCCATGAAGGCAGAGTTTTCAAAGATCTCGCGATGCAGCGGAATGGTGGTCTTGATGCCCTCGACGTGGAACTCACGCAGCGCTCGCCGCATCGTCGCCAGGGCAAGTTCGCGGTTCGGTTGATGCACGAGCAGCTTGGCCACGAGCGAGTCGTAGTGCGGCGGCACCCGGTAGCCGGCCACGACATGGGAGTCCACCCGCACTCCCGGCCCACCCGGCGGCTGCCAGTAGCTCACGGTGCCCGGCGACGGTGCGAAGTCACGGGCTGGGTCTTCGGCATTGATGCGACATTCAATCGCACAACCCCGGTGCACCACGTCCTTCTGCGTGAAACCGAGCGGCTGCCCGGCCGCGATCCGAATCTGTTCCCGGACGATGTCCACGCCGGTGACCAGTTCCGTGACGGGGTGCTCCACCTGCACTCGGGCGTTGACTTCGATGAAGTAGAAGTTGTGGTCGGCGTCGACGAGGAACTCGCAGGTGCCGGCATTCCAGTAACCCGCGGTCTTGGCCAGGCGCACGGCGGCGCTGCAGATCTCCTCCCGTATCTTCTGTGGCAGATGGGGTGCCGGCGATTCTTCCACCAGCTTCTGATGGCGGCGCTGGAGCGAGCAATCGCGCTCCCACAGATGCACGACCTGGCCGGTGTTGTCGCCTATGATCTGCACTTCCACGTGACGTGGCTGTTCGATGTACTTTTCGAGGAAGACGCTGCCGTCCTTGAAAGCAGCCTCGGCTTCCTGGCGGGCCTGCTTGAGTCCGGCCTGCAGGCTGATGTCGTTGCGGGCCACCCGCATGCCGCGACCGCCGCCCCCGGCCGCGGCCTTGATCAGCACCGGGTAGCCAATCCGCCGAGCTACTTGCAGGGCTTGCTCGTCGGTCGTGATGATGCCTTCCGAACCGGGGACGAGCGGCACTTTCGCCTCCCGAGCAATCACCTTGGCATCGTTCTTGTTGCCCAGCTTGCGCATGGCGGTGGTGGGCGGGCCGATGAACTCAATCTGGCAGGAACGACAGATGTCGGCGAAGTGAGCATTCTCGGAGAGGAATCCGTAGCCCGGGTGGATGGCCTGGACGTCGGCAATCTCGGCGGCTGCAATAATCCGCGAGATGTTGAGATAGCTCTCAGCCGCGGGTCCGGGCCCGATGCAAACGGCCTGGTCGGCGAGACGGAGATAGGGGGCGCCGCGGTCTGCTTCGCTGTGAACGGCCACGACTTCGATGCCGAGGTCCTTGCAGGCGCGGATCACACGCAGGGCGATCTCACCGCGATTGGCTACCAGGATACGTTGGAACATGGCGGCTCTGGAGACGTGGAGGCGAAGAGGGACCGGGCAGGCCGGGGAGAGGCTCTTCCCCATGTCGGTCACTGTCGACATGACTGACCTAGCCCGGGTCGACCTTGAACAGCACTTGCCCGTATTCCACCGATTGCTGGTTCTCCACCAGGATCGCAACGACAGTGCCCGAGACCTCGGCGGGGATTTCGTTGAACACCTTCATCGCCTCGATGATGCAGACGATAGTGTCCGGCTTCACCTTTGACCCGACTGAGATGAAGGGCGGTGCATCGGGAGAAGCGGCGGAATAGAACGTGCCCGGCGTGGGGCTCTTGATTTCGAGGAGTGGCCGCGTGGCCGTGGCCTCGGCGGGGGGCGCCGGCGCGGGGGGCGGCCCCGGGGGGGGGGGGCGCGGCCGCCCGGGGGGGGGGGGCGGCCCCCGGCGGCGCCGCGGGCGCCGTGGGCGGCGCGGAGGCTGCTGGCGCGGGTGCGACGGCAGGCCCAGGGTTGCCATGTGCCGCCGGAGCGGCCTTGGTGCCGCGCTGCAGCCGCACTTGTTTATCGCCATCTCGCAGGTCGATTTGGGACAGGTCGTGTTGGCCCATGAGACGCACAAGATAGTGAATCGTCTTCACGTCAAAGGGACCAGGCGCGGGCCTACCACCCTTGGACTTGGAACCTTCCGCCACGTTTGGACTCCGGTGCGAGTGCGAACTGGGCCCGCGAACGAGCCCAGGTCAGGATCAGAGCTTGAGCAGGTTTTGTTCAAGGTCCCGTGGCAGCGAACTGAGCACCTCGCAGCCATCGGGCGTGACGAGCACGTCATCTTCGATGCGGATACCGCCCCAGCCAGGCAGATAGGCTCCCGGCTCCACGGTGACGACCATACCCGGAGCGAGAGTTGCCTGGCTGCCCGGGCGGATGGCCGGAGCTTCATGTACCTCCAGCCCCAGGCCATGTCCGAGCCCGTGGTTGAAAGCGTCCGCCAGCCCATCCGCTTCCAGCGCGGCGCGAGCAGCGGCGTCAACGGCCTGTCCCTGTACTCCAGGTCGAATCATAGCGATGGCTGCCTGCTGGGCACGCAGTACGGCCGCATAGACCTTGGCAAACTTAGCTGTCACAGTACCCAGCGCCATCACCCGCGTCAAGTCGCTACAGTAGAACCGCTCCCGCGCCCCCCAGTCCAGGAGCAGCAACTCGGCGTCTCCCAAAGCAAGCTCCGAAGGGGGGCAATGGGGCAACGCCGAACGTGGACCGACGGCGGCAATCGTGGGGAAGCTGGCCCGGGTGGCGCCGTGGCCACGGAGGAGCGCTTCCATGCGGTCGCCCAAGGACTTCTCAGTATCCTGTCGCGTGATCGATCGGCGCAGTTCCGCGAAGGACTGCTCCGCCATCCGCAGCGCCGAACGCAGGGCGGCGATTTCGTGTTCGTCTTTCACGACGCGGAGTTGCTCAACGGCACCGATCCCCGCCTTCCATTCCACCGTGGGGGCCAGCTCTCGTAAGAGCTCCATCTCGGCCAGCGTGACATGGGCCGCGTCGATTCCAACGCGGCGGCAACCGACCTTGACGATCACCTCGGCCGCAGCGGCGGTGACACGCTGGACTGGCGGCCGCACATGCAGGGCCAGCCCAGGGCATTCTTCCTGCAATTGGATCACGAAGCGCCCGTCGGAGACCAGCAGAGCTTGCTGTCGACCCACAAGCAGGTAGCTCGAATCGCCACTGAAATTGGTCAGGTAGCTGACGTTGACGGGATTCGTGACCAGCACCGCATCGAGTTCCTGCTCGATCAGCCAGCGGACCAGGTGTTCGCGGCGGGTGGCGAAAGGTGTCATGGCCGGATCACCGTGAAACAGGAGCCGAAGGAGGGCACGCAACGCGGGGGCGAGCTAAGTGGAAGCCTCTGGTTCCTTGCGTTCGACCCCATCGGGGGCAGCATCGTCGTCGGTCGCGGCCACTCCGGGCAGGTCTTCGGTAGGCGTTTCGTCACCCGGAGTGGGAGAGACTTCTTCGTCGGGCTCATCGGCGTGGCCAGTGTCGGCTAACGCCAGTGCCGATTCGGGCCCCTCGCCCTCGCTGGATTCCAAGGATGCCATTGCGGCCTCAACCGCTTCGTCATCGATCGCGGATTCAGAATCACCGGATGCGTCGGTTGCCTCCGAGCTTTCCGCATCAGCGGCAGCAGCGCTGCCCTCTTCGCCGGCCGGTGCGGTCCCCGCTCCCTGCTCCTCGTCCGATTCGCCACCCCGAGCGCGGGCCCGTTCCTTGGCCGCTTCGACGGCCTCGGCGGCCGCTTCGGCCACCGTGATGATCGTGTTCGCCAACTCCTCATCGATGCCGAAGAGCTCACCCATTTCCGAGGCTTCGAGGAACGTCAGGTCGTCATACGAGAGGAAACCCTCGCCAATGAAGGCCTCGATCAACTCATCGGTCACGCCCGGCAGCATGTGGAACCAGCCTTCGGCCCGGACAATGCTCTCTTCCAGTTCTTCAGTCGTCATGATCTCGATGTCCCAGCCGACAAGCTTGGAGGCCAGGCGGACGTTCTGGCCCCGGCGACCGATGGCGAGCGAGAGCTGGTCTTCTTTAACGAGGACGATGGCGCGGCCGAGCCGCGGATAGAGCATGATCTCCTCGATTTGAGCGGGCTGCAAGGCGTTGGGGATCATGACCTGCAGGGACTCGTTCCAGCGGACGATGTCGATGCGTTCGCCGCCGAGTTCGTCGATGATGTTCTTAATGCGGCTGCCGCGCACGCCCACGCAGGCGCCCACGGCGTCGACCTTCTGGTCGATGCTCGAGGCGGCGATCTTCGTGCGGTAGCCGGCCTCTCGAGCGATCGAGCGGATGGTGATCGTGCGGTCGGCAATCTCAGGGATTTCCTGCTCGAAAAGCCGACGGACAAAGTCGCGATGGGTGCGGCTGAGGACGATTCGGACGCGATTGCCGATCTTGCGCACGTCGAGAATGATGGCCTTGATGCGCTGACCGACGTGCGGCGTCTCGCCCGGGATCATCTCGCTCCGGGGCAGGAAGGCTTCCGTGCGGTTGCCGATGCTGACGAGTGCCGAGCCGTTCTCGATCCGCTGGATGGAGCCAATCACCAGCTCGCCCTTGCGGTTGACGTAGTCGTCGAAGACCGAGCTGCACTCAGCCTCGCGAATCTTTTGAATCATGACCTGTTTCGCCGACTGGGCGGCGATGCGGCCCAGGACTTCCGGGTCGATCGAGACCTCGCCCTTCTTGGCGTCGATGAAGCCGGTGTCGCGGTCGATGTGGATGCTGACGTCTTCTGCTTCGTTGAAGTGCTTGCGGGCCGCGAGCAGGAGCGCGGATTCGATCCCCTCGAAGATGATCTCCTTCGGGATGTTCTTGTCCCGATGGATGGCGTCGACAATGCGTAGGACTTCCGGACCGTTCATATCTTCCACTCCCACTCGTCGCCCGCGCGCTAGCGCTCGGCACCCGCTTCGCGCCACTGACCGGCATGCACGTGCACTTGGCAATCTGCCACCAGCTCGGCCTCGGCTGGGGAATGAGTCACCCAAAGGGCCGTGACTTGCCATTCCCGAAGGAGGGGAACCAGGCGGCGCACCAGGCGTTGGGCCAGGGCGTTGTCGAGGAAGGCAAACGGCTCATCCAATAAAAAAACCGCCGGACGGCGAACCAGGAGCCGCCCCAGGGCCACCCGCTGCCGCTCACCTCCGGAGAGGTGAGCCGGGTGCCGGTCCAGGAGCGGGCCAAGCTCTAAGAGCTCAGCCACCTGATCCAGCCGTTGGCGGACTTCGGCACGGGGCCGTTCGGTCCCCCAAGACTTTCTCAAGGGAGTGTATTGAAGTTCCCAGCCGATTGCCAGGTTCTCCTGGACGCAGAGGTGGGGAAAGAGCACGGGTTGCTGGAAGACCATGCCGACATGTCCGGCCTGAGCCGCGTCGGCCGCGGGCAGGTCGCTCACGAACACCTGGCCGGCTAAAGGGGACTGAAGGCCAGCAGCAACGCGTAAGACAGAGGTCTTGCCGCAGCCAGAAGGACCAAGCACCGCGGCGATGCGTCCCGACGTGAGCGTCCAGTTGACGCCAGCAAGATGCGGCGGGGCCGGCGGGAAGGCGATGGTCAGGGATTGGAAGCGAATGGCCGACATGGGCCTGCTGCGGATTTCAGAGTGAGCAAGGGGCTTAGCCCTCCGCTCGGCTGCAAGAAAGAAGAAGGACCAGGAACACGCCCGAGAGGTCCCGAGTCGCGATCCTGGTCCCACGTGATTGTTGTGCGAACTAGCCGTAGCCGCCCCGGCCGCCGCGACCGCCGCCGTAGCCGCGACCGCCGCCGCCACCACCACCGCCGCCGCCCCGCTCCTCCTTGGGGCGAGCCTCATTCACTGTCAGCGGCCGACCGTTGATTTCCCGGCCATGCAACGCGGAGATGGCGGCGTTGGCCTCGCCGTCATTGGCCATCTCCACGAAGCCAAAGCCCTTGGAGCGGCCCGTGTCCCGATCCATGATGACCTGAGCCGACTGCACCGCGCCGTGCTCCGAGAATAGCTGCCGAAGCTCGCTGTCGCCGACGCTGTAGGCCAAGTTGCCTACATACAAACGCTTTCCCAAGACTGCACTCCTAACTAAGCTGCCTGCCGCCCGACGGGGCGAACGCATGTCGAAAGTATACGTTGTGACTCGTCGATTGACCAAGGCCCTATCGGTGAATATTCGAAGAATGGCCTATTGAGGTCAAATCCCGGCCGGCGGGGGCTCGGCTGCTTCAAGAGACTTGGAGGTCGTACCAGAGCCACAATTCGTCCTTTCCGTGATTCGGCTGCGTCGCGCCCGTCAATCCCGCTTCCCCGAAACTTGGGTGGTCGGGTACAATGACAAAGCGCAAGACCGGCGAGTCAGGTCGGAGGTCTCCGGACATGGGCCGTTGGGTATGGATCGCTGTTGCCCTGTTCATCATAATGGCCATGGTCATGCCCGCCCTGGCCACCCCGCCCCGTTCCGTTGAGCCCTATCTCGAACGGGCCGAGGTCCATCTGCGTTCTCGTCGATGGACCGCCGCCGAGTCCAGCTTGAACCAGGCCCATCTTCTTGCTCCCAATGATCCGCAGGTACTCGCGGCGCAGGCCCGGCTCGCCTGGCGCCAAGAACAGGTTGCCCGCAGTCAGACCATCCTCGCCCAGGCCTTGCGCGCCGATCGCCACGGATCGGCTGCGCTGCTACTGAGAAGCGAGATCCGACAGGAACAAGGCGACGCCAACGGTGCCATTGACGATTTGCGTCTCGTATTGCTCCGAGAGGCCCAGCACCCGGAAGCTCACCTGCGGCGGGCCCGGCTCTTGGCGCGACAGGATCGACATGCCGAGGCCATCGCCGACGCCTCGCGGCACTTGCAAATCCAGCCCAACGCGCTGGAAGCACTCGAACTCCGCGCCCGGGCTTATGAGCGGATCGAGAGCCTCGATGACGCCGTGGCCGATTGGTCGACCGTGGTCCGGCTCGCACCGAATCCAATGGAGGCTCTCTTAGCCCGAGCCAAGATTTATGAGCGCCTAGGTAAGTCGGAGGCCGCCATCTCGGACTATACTGCGGCTCTAGACATCGATGCCAAGATGCTCAACGTCGTCCTGGCTCGCGGGCAGCTTTACGCTCAAATGGGCAAGCACCAGCAGGCGATTGCGGACCTCTCGCGCTACTTGGAGAAGAATCCCAATTCCGAACAAGCCCTGGCCCAGCGTGGCCGTAGCTACGCTCGTTTGCTTCAGTGGCAAAAGGCCCTCGATGACTTCCAGGCAGTGCTCAAGGAGTCCCCATTCCGGGCAGAGACGCTCCAAGACGCCGCTCTGGCGCTCGACCACCTCGACCGTGTCGAAGATGCGCTGGCGATGCTCAAGAAGATCATTGATCGCGATCCCAGCGCCTACGTCGCTCACATCATCAAAGTCCGAGTTCTTCACCGCGTCGACCGGAACGACGAGGCGCTGGCGGACCTCGATTTCATTCTCAGGCTCGTTCCCGACTACTTCCTAGCGCTGCAGCAGCGGGCGGTGATCTTCTTGCACCTCAATCGGCCCGCTGAGGCCTTGGATGACCTGGACAAGTGCATTCAGGAACTGGGGGCGGCCGTCGCGGCGGGGGAATCGACCTATGCGCCGTTCGTCGCCGCCGTCCTGCAGTATCGTGCCGGTGCCTATCGAAGGCTGGGACGTGCCGACGAGGCGCTGCGCGATCTCGACGAAGCGGTGCGCCTGGCGCCGCGTGAGACCCACTCCTACACTCAAAGGGGCTTCTTCTTGCAGAGTAAGGGCAAGTGGGAGGCGGCCCTCGCTGACTATGCCAGGATTCTGTCGCTGCCCGACGACCAGGAAACGGCCACGACGCGCGGCTACGCCGAGCTCCTCATTCGATTTCTGAATCAGGACTACGAAGGGGGCCGTCAACTGGCCCGAAAGTTCGCTCAGGAGCAAGCCCACGATGCGAACTGGCTGTACGACGTCGCCTGTGCGCTGGCGATCGGGGCGGACTTGGCGGCGCGTCGCGAGCAAGGGACCGAGGCCACCAAGTTAGCGACACGCCTGCGGAACGACGCGCTGGACGTGCTCGAGGCTGCCGTGGCCCAAGGTTACAACGACTGGCCGCACCTCCGCTACGATCAGGACTTCTCGGCCCTGCGCGATGAACCGCGCTTCCAGCATCTCTGCCGCCCCAGAAACGTCAAGCCCGCGACTCCTTAGCGCTTCCGCTTCATCCGCCCAGCGAGGTTGGCGAACATGGATCGTCCTGAGGC
>CALLZJ010000425.1 GCA_937858435.1 uncultured bacterium | reverse complement strand
CCAATCGGGGCTACCTCTGGGGCGACCACGGCGGCGGGGGCGGGGACTATTCGACCGTCACGCTCTTGGCCAGGTTGCGGGGGCGATCGCCGTCGCAGCCCCGGAGCAGGGCGATTTCATAAGCGAGCAGTTGCAGCGGCACCGCCACGATGAGCGGCTGGAGATACTCGGGCACGTCCGGCACCCAGATCACGTCGTCGGCCCGCTGGGCCACCTCATCGTCGCCAGCGCTGGCGATAGCCAGGACCGGGCCGCCCCGGGCTTTGATCTCCTCCATGTTGCTCATGACCTTGTCGAAGACGCTGCCGCGCGGCACCAGGAAGACACTCGGCGTCTGCTCATCGACCAAGGCGATGGGTCCGTGCTTCATTTCCGCGGCCGGGTAGCCCTCGGCATGGATGTAGCTGATTTCCTTCAGCTTCAGCGCGCCTTCGAGGGCGGCGGGGAAGAGGTACTGCCGGCCCAGGTAGAGGCAGTTGCTCACGCCGGCGTACTTCTGGGCGATGCGGCGCACGTCCTCATGGCAGCGGAGCGTCTCGCGGACCCAATCAGAGACCTGCCGCAATTCGCGGATGATGCGGTCGCCTTGAAGGCTGGAGAGGTGGCGCATGCGGCCGAACTTGAGGGCGAGCATCGTCAGAACGGCCACTTGGCTCGTGAAGGCCTTGGTGCTGGCCACGCCGATCTCGGGCCCGGCATGCAGGTAGACCCCGCCGTCGGCCTCACGGGCAATGGTGCTGCCGACCACGTTGCACATGGCCAGGGTCGCGTGGCCCTTGCGCTTGGACTCGCGCAGGGCGGCCAGGGTGTCGGCCGTCTCGCCCGACTGCGTGATGCAGAGGACGATGGTGTTGCGGTCGATCGGGGGATTGCGATAGCGGAATTCGCTGGCGTACTCGACCTCGACGGGGATGCGGGCCAGCTCCTCGAAGAGATACTCGCCGACCAGGGCGGCATGGTAGGAGGTGCCGCAGGCAGTCATGATGATCCGCTCGACCTGCCGCAGCCGTTCCAGGTTGAGGTTCAGGCCGCCGAAGTGGGCGGTGGCGTTGGGCTCGTCGAGCCGGCCGCGGAGTGCGTTGGCGATCGACTCGGGCTGCTCGTAGATCTCCTTCAGCATGAAGTGCGGGAAGGCACCCTTCTCGGCATCGGAGACGTCCCAGTCGATCAGATGGATGCTGGCGGCCACCGGCGCCTCGTCGGCGTCGTAGATGCGGTATTCCTCGGGGGTGAGGACGGCGAGTTGATGGTCGTTGAGATAGGCGACGTTCTGCGTATAGCCGAGGAGGGCGCTGGGATCGCTGGCGACGAAGTTCTCCCCCTGGCCGACGCCGATGACCAGGGGCGAACCGAGACGGGCCGCAACCACCACGCCGGGTTCCCGGGTGGAGACGGCGGCCAGTCCATAGGTGCCCTTGAGCCGGGCCAGGGTCTTGCGGACCGCGGTGACCAAGTCGCCGTGACCGTTCATTTGCGAGGCGATCAGATGGGCGATGACCTCGGTGTCGGTCTCGGACTTGAAGACGTAGCCCTCGGCGAGAAGCTGGGCCTTGAGGGCGGCGTAGTTGTCGATGACGCCGTTGTGGATGACGGCGACGTTGCCGTCGCCGCCCAGGTGCGGATGGGCGTTGCGATCGGTGGCGGGCCCGTGGGTGGCCCAGCGGGTGTGGGACAGGCCGTGGGTGCCGGGGCAGGGCTGCTCGGCGAGAAGGGAGGCCAGGGCACTGACGCGGCCAGCCCGCTTGCGGATGTGGAGTTCCTGACCGGTGATCGTGACCATGCCAGCCGAGTCGTAGCCGCGGTATTCCAGGCGGCGTAGGCCAGTCAGGAGAATGGGCTCAGCTTCACGAAAGCCGGTATAGCCAACGATGCCGCACATGCTCGCGTCCTTTCTCGGTCGGAGACGAAGCGGGCTTCGTGCCCGCCTGCTTCGGTTCCGGGGCTCCGGTGAGAGGGCACGGCCGGCCGCCGCCGGGACGACCCGTGGCGCCGGCGTTCCCGGGAGCCACAGGAACAGTCTAGTCGTCGGGCAGCGATCGTTTAGCCTGCTCGATCACGGCGGCGATGCCCGAGACCGGCAACCACAGATCGACCGCCAACTCGGTGGGGTCGATGACGATGGCGAAGCCATACCAGTCGGCGGCCCGCACTTCGCGGGCGGTGGGGTCTTTCGCCGGGGCCCGAAAGCCCTGACCCACCATGCCCTGGGCTAGAGCATAGCTCATGTCGCCGGTGGAGAACAAGGTGGCTTTGGCCGGTAGCCGGTTGGCGATGGACTCGAAGCCGGGTAGCTTGCCGATCGTCTCCGACTCGTCCAGATAGCGGTCGATGTGCTGGCGGGCCGTGTCCCAGTCGCCGCCCAGCGCCATGAGCCAGCGGTCGCCGCTCACGCCCATCCAGGCCTTGAAGCCCGAACCCATCTGGGCCTTGAGGGCCTCGACCACCTCCTGGGGCAGGTCGGCGAAGCTCCAGCCCAGTTCGATGTGACGGAACTGGATGCCCCGATGGACGACCGGCTCGGCCGCGATCTCGACCTTGGTCAGCTTGAGGAACATGGCGTAGGACTCGCCGGGCTGGAGCGTGCCGTAGAGCTTGTTCAGCGCCTTCTCGGCCAGCGCGCCATTCCCGAACTTCCAGGTATAGAGCGCGTAGTCGATGTGCCGGGCGGCGGTCGCGAAGCCAGCCGGCTCGGCCAGCGTGAGTTCTGCCACCGCTGCTTTCTGAGCCGCGCGGACGCCGGCATTTTCCGAGCCGAGGAAGCCCAGGCTCAGGAGCGCCATGGTCGACCAGGAATTGCCGTAGTCTCCGAGTTGATAGGCCGTCATCCCCGCGGGCAGCCGGGCCAGGTCCGTCAACGCGACGCGGCGGCTGAGGCCCGTCAACGTCTTGTTGGTGGTCGAACCGGACGCGAAGCTCATGTGGAGATGTGCCCGCACGCCCTCCGGCTCGCAGTCCACAGAGAGAATGAGCAGCCGCGAGTCGATGAAGGCCTGGAGGATGCCCTCGAACATGGACTTGAAAAAGTCCGCGGCACTCGCCGGGAAGCCGCCGAGCTCCCCGACCTGGCCCATGCCCATGTCCAGGAAGCTCCGGGCCATGGCGATTTCTTGTTCGTACTGCTTATTGATGAGTTCGAGGTTGATGTAGATGCCGAGGTCCCGGGAGTTGAACAGGTCGGCGCGCTCCTGCGGCAGCTTCTTGGCCAGGGGATGGGCATCGGCACCTTCGACAAAGGCGGCTGCGATCCCCCGCCGCTGGGTCACCACCACCAGGTCGCCGCGCCTGCCCAGGAAAAGGTCGCCCTCATCGAGGGACGCGGTCTCGATGCCGTCCGCCTTCTTGACGCTCTGTCTTTGCTCTTCGGTGAGCAGGCCGTTGCGAAAGGCCTCATAGTCCTGGACCTGGACAAAGAAGGCCACTTCGGGGCCGGTTTCGGTGTGGGGGTCGGGCAAGGCGACGACGGCCAGATAGACCCGGGCGTCCGCCTTCATGCCGGCTAGTTTCCGGTCTTGCAAGACCAGGGTCAGCGTGGCCTCGGCCTCCGCGACCAGGGCCTTGGTCTCCGGGCCCCCCTTTTCGAGCATGGCGGTCAGGCGTTCCTTGACCCGTTCCACGCCCTTGATCTGGAAGACAATCGGAGCCTTGTCGGGGATCGACTCCCAGAGTTTGTCGTCGGCCGCCGCGGCCGTCACCGTGGGCCACAAAATCAGGCACGCGCACCAAGCCCAGGACCGCGACATCATGGAAGGTCTTCCTCTTGCAAGGCTTGAACGAAGGGAGGATCGCTTCTCGGACATACCCAGCGACCAGGATACCAGTTTCAGCCGAACGGTCCGTCTTCAGCGCGCGGGTCGCTCAGCCAGGGACCGTTCATCCCAGATCAATCCTCGGCCACCACGCGGAAGCCACATTCCGTCTCGTACAAGGGCCGCAGGTCGGCCCGGCTCGACAGCATGACATAGGGCACCTGGGCCCGCCAGGCCTCATTCAGCGCGGTGCGGACCAGGGCCGCCGCCAGCCCTTGCCGACGGGCATCGGGGTGGACCACCACATAGTCGATCTGCCAGTTGAGCGGCGTCGAAACCAAGAGCAGGGCATCGGGCTGTCCGGTCGTGTTGCGATGCAGGGCCACGAACCGGACACTGGGCCAGATCGCTAGGAACTTGGCCCGGGTGCGGAACTGAGTTGACAGCATGTCCCAAAGGAAACGGCAAGCCGTCTCGTCGGCCAGGAACTGCTGGACGGACGCCCAGGCCACCGGTACGTCGACCGGCTGCTCGGCCCGAGGTTGGTACAGATAGTGAAGCGTGCCTGCGTGATTCATGAGCTT
>CALLZJ010000424.1 GCA_937858435.1 uncultured bacterium | reverse complement strand
AACGTCAAGCGGTACCGACTTTGCCAATTGTACCGGGTGGCCCGGAGGATGCCTGTCGTAGCGGTTGGGGAAGCATGAGAAAGCCGGCCGCCGCCCGACTGGTGGATTGCGGCCGCTGTGGCGGCAGGCTAGACTTGCGGTCCACCCGATCACTTGCGAAGTGAGCCCCATGCCCCACGCTGCCACGCCTTCGGGCGCCCCCCGGATGAAGATTCTCTTCGCATCGGCCGAAGTGGTGCCGTTCGCCAAGACCGGCGGCCTGGGTGAGGTCGTGGGATCGCTGCCGCAGGCCCTGGCGCGCCGGGGCCACGACGTGGCAGTGATCATGCCGCTGTTCCAATCCTGCCGCCGGGCCGGCCCACTCTTGGAACCGCTCGATCTCACCGTCGAGGCTCAGCTCGGCTACGGCAAGGAGTACGGACGCCTGTGGCGCTCCCACCTGCTCGGCGAGCCACAGGTCCCAGTCTACTTCGTCGAGCACAATGGCCTCTTCGATCGAGACTACAAGGAGCTGGGCAACACCATCTACTCCTACCGGGGACCCGACGGCGAACAGCACGACTACAGCGATCAACTCAGTCGCTTTGCCTTCTTCTCCAAGGCGGTACTGAATGCCATCCCCGTGCTCGGCTTCTGGCCGGAAGTGCTTCATGCCAACGACTGGCACGTGGGCCTCATCCCCGTCTACCTCCGCGTCCAGTACCGTGCCGATCCCCGCTGGCGTGCCGTGCGGTCCTTGCTCACCATTCACAACATCGCCTACCAGGGCGTCTTCAGCAAGAACGACCTCTGGGTCACGGGCCTAGGCTGGGAAGTCTTCCGCCACGATCTGCTGGAGTATTACGACTCCATCAACCTGCTAAAGGGGGGCATCGTTTGTGCCGACGCGGTCAATGCGGTCAGCCGCCGTTACGCCCAAGAGATTCAGACCCCCGCTTACGGCTTCACGCTGGATCCGGTCATCCGAGCCCATCAATACAAGGTCACCGGCATCTTGAACGGCGTGGACTACGCCGTCTGGAGTCCCGCCGCGGACAAGCACTTGCCCGTCAACTACGACGCTAGCACGGTCGGGCCCGGCAAGGCGATCTGCAAGGCCCATTTGCAACAAGCTGCCGGGCTGCCTAGCCGGCCCGACGTTCCGCTCATCGGCATGGTCTCCCGCTTTACCGAGCAGAAGGGTCTGTCACTCATTCGCGGTGCGGCGTGGGACCTGCTCAACCACGACGTGCAACTGGTGTTCCTGGGCAGCGGCGATACCAGCTTCGAGAATTTCCTCGAGCACCTCTCGCGGACTTTCCCGCACAAGGTGGCCGTCGCCCTGGAGTTCAATGAGAAGCTCGCCCACCAGATCATGGCCGGCTCCGACATCTACCTCATGCCGAGCTACTACGAGCCCTCAGGGCTCAATCAACTCTATGCCCTTAAGTATGGCACGGTGCCTGTGGCCCGGGACACGGGCGGCCTTAGCGACTCCATCACCGAAGTCAGCGAAGGCAGCCTCATGCAGGGGCGCGCCACGGGATTCCTTTTCACCGACTACCACCCTGCCGCGCTGCTCTGGGCCCTGCGGCGAGCGCTGGGCTGTTTCGCCCACACTCCCGAGGTCTGGCGGCAACTTCAGCTCAACGGCATGAACCAGGACTTCTCCTGGGACCATGGCGCCGCGGAGTACGAGCGGCTCTACTGGAGTATGGTCGAACATCTGTAGCGCCGCGTATGCCGGGGGCCCAGTCGGGGCAGGCACGACTTAGCTTACGGGCCGACCACGCCGCCGATTCAACCGCACCTTCTGCTGCACGTGGGCCTCAATTCCTCGCCACCACTCGCGCCACCGCTCTCGGGTGAAACGCCGGCGTCCCAGGTAGGCACGCAGGAACCGCAGTAGATCGGTCCGGCCCGCCGCCGCCCGAAAGCTCACAGCCAGCCGAGCGAGGTTCCGCACCCGGCGGCGCTTGCCGATGCGGACGTGGCGGGTCATCCCCACCAGGTCGATGAAATGCAGTTCCGGCCGACCCGTCGCCGCGCAGCGAGTCACCAGTAGATTCGCGGCCTTGAGGTCGCGGTGGCTCAGCCCATGGTGATGGAGCTGTCGGAGCAGGCGGGCCGTGGACTCGATGAGTTCACGTTGTTGCGCAGGACTGGCATGGCACCAGGCAGCCATCAGGTCATCCGCGCCTTCGAGCTTTCGCGTGGCCAAGTAGGCTGGTCCGGCCAGACCATGCCGCACCGTCTGGATGAGCAGCATGGGCTGGGGCGTGGGCAGCCTGGCCTCATGCAGCCGCCAGCCGTTGAGCCAGGACCGTTGCCCTGGGTTCATGCGGAACAAGTCGACGACGGCATCCCAGGACTTCTTCTGCTGAAACCGCTTGTAGATGACGCGCACCGAGCCGCCGGAGACGAGCGGCAGGTCGACCTCCGCCACCGTCGCGGTAGGAGACTGCTTTAGAATGACCGTCCCGGGTTGGGATAGGGGCTCATCGGGATCGGCCAGCCAGACCGCTGCGGTCTCTGCTCCCACGGAGCGCACGGCCCAGATTTCGGAGCCGGTCGCCTGTCGTCGCTGCTGCACGTCGCGCTGGGCCCGGAAGCAGCGACCGTCGCGCCGCCGCCATTGTTCGAGATAGAACTCCCAGCCCACGGCTTCGAGCCGCAGCCAATCCTGCTCGTCGGGCGGGGACTCGGTCCAGTTGCGGCGTGCGGTGAGGTAGCTTTGGCCGAAACGCCAGCGGTCGCCCCGGCTGGACCGAGGCCAGAACCAAAGAGCAAACAGCACTACGTTCCGGGCGCTGGCCTCCCAGGAGAGCGGCGGCCCCAGGCGGGCGGCGAAGAGGTCGATCAGGAAGATCTCCAGCTTGTCTCCCAACGCGCCACGCACGAGCAGGTTGCCGGGATGGAGATCGGCATGTTCAACGCCGGCGTCGTGGAGCCGGGCGAGCCAGCGGGCCAACCGCTCAGTCAGCCAGTGGCGCGTACGCGGCTGGCTGGCGAGGTTCGATTCCTGGCCCGTGAGGTAGAGGTCCAGCGGCTCGGCCCGCAGTTCTCGGGTGACGAGGATGCTGGCGGCATCGTCGGCCTCACCCAGAGCCAGCGGTTCGACGGTGGGAACTTGCTGAGAGGCAATGGCCTGGGCCACTTGCCATTCGTGCCGTGCCTTGGTCGGGCGGAGCCACTGACGCACCCGGCTCCGCAGATCGGGCACGGGGTAATGCTTGATGTAGACGGCCCCTTCGTCCAGCTCGACGCGGTAGACCTTGCGATGAGGGGCATCCTTGACGACGGTGACGCGACCGGTCGCGTGCCATTCTTCCCAGCGTAGCCCACGCGGACCGAGCAGTGCCGTCAGCCACGCCGGATGCACGTGCCAGTGCATGGCCGGTGTATGGACGGTTTGCCAGCGGCTGAGCATGGGTGCAATCGCCTCGTCACCAGGCGCTTAGGCCGCGGACCGCGTCGCCACGGCCGAGACCAGGGAAAGCCAACGCTTCGCTTGGGCCTGCACGCTGAAATCGCGCTCGACGCGGCGGCGGCCCTCGGTCCCTAGGTGCCGCCGCAGCTCGGCGTCGTGGACCAGCGTATGCACCGCCTCCACCCAATGCGACGGCTTGGCGACCAGGAAGCCCGTCTTGCCGTGCTGGATGAGTTCCGACTGCACGCCGATCGGATTGCCAATGACCGGCAGACCCGCCGCCATGTACTGCAGCACCTTGAGCCCGCACTTGCCCCGGCTCCAGTCGTCCTCGGGAAGGAAGCTGATGCCGATGTCACTGGCTGCCAGTTCGCGCGCCTCGGTGGCGGCCGACCAGCGCGCCCGCAGCACGGGCAGGTGCTTGAACTGAGGCCAACGATCGCAAATGACTTTGAGACTCACGCCCCGGACGAAACGGCCAATGCCGTTCCACAGCGGCGCCCGCTGCACCATGCCCTGGAGCGTGCTGCCCGAACCGATCCAGACCATGACCACGCCGGTCTGCTCGCGGCGATGCTCGGCGATCGGATAGCGGCGGAGTTCTACGCAGGTCGGAACGACGTGTACCCGGCGCGGCACTGCGTGCCGAAAGGCCTCATGCTGCAGCACCCGGTTCCCGGCGAAGACCGCGTCGGCAAAGCTCACAGTGCGGATGAAGCGGCGCCGGCGCACCGTACTCTCCAGCCCCTTGGCCGCGTAGGAATCACGCAGGTAAACCGCATCGTCGAAGTCGTAGATGAGCCGCCGGGCATGGCGGCGCAGATGGTAGAAGTGCCAACCTGAGAGGAGCCGCCGCTGCAGCACGACGACGTCGGCCTCCGCCAGGCTCCGCCAGAAGCGCATGCGCTGCCAGAAGCCCTCCGGGATGGCCCGAACTTCGAAGCGGTGACCCGCGCGCTCCACGTAGGGCTTGAGTGCCTGGAGTCGATACCGGCCGCTCACATGGCCGGGGGATTCCATCAGGCCGATGATGTGCATAGGTCCTCCCTGACCCGCGTCCATTCAGCCAGGCGGCTTGGGCGGCTGCACCGCCGGCGCGCCTACTTTCGGTTTCGGCCCATGGCCCGCTTCATCTCCCGGGCCGCCTCGCTCTTCTTCAGGTCGTCGCGCTTGTCGTGGAGCTTCTTGCCCTGCGCCACCGCCAATTCCACCTTGGCCTTGCCCTCTCTGAAGTACAGCCGGAGCGGGATGAGCGTCATGCCCCGCTGGGTGGCCTTGCCCGCGAACTTGTTGATCTCGTCGCGGTGCAGGAGCAGCTTCCGTGACCGTTTGGGCAAGTGGTTGGCGTGCGTCCCCATGGCATACTCGGGGATGTCCGCCGCGATCAGCCACACTTCGCCGTCTACGAGTCGAGCATAGGCGTCTTCCAGACTCGCCTTGCCACCACGCAAGCTCTTTACCTCGGTGCCCGTGAGCACCAGCCCGCACTCGAGGCGATCCAGGATCACATAGTCGTGCAAGGCCTTGCGGTTACGACATATTGTCTTCTCGCCGCTTTCCTGCGCTTCTGACTTCTTGTTGCCTGCCATGCTGCCATCTCCTCGCAGTCTCCCATCGTAGCACAAGGGTTCCAAGGGGCCTAGGTCAAGCCGGACCTGCCAGCCCCTCCAAACCCGCCCCGCGGGAACGCCATCGAGATGGATACAACTCCGGCGACGGGGTTCAGACCTTGGACTGGAAAAGGAAGGCAGCCTGGGCAAACCTTCCAGCTAGTGCAAGACCCACACCCTGGCAGTTCATTCGGTTGCCCTCGCCGTCTCGGTGTACACAATTCGGCTACACTAGCCAGTGAGGTTCGACCATGCCGAGGGGCCCTGATGCGCCGTTACTTTCAGTCCGTGGGCAGCTTTCTCGGCCAGCTTGGCTCCCATTACAAGGAAATCGGCGCCATCGCCCCCAGCAGCCGCTTTCTGGCTCGGGAGATGGTCTGGAACCTGCGCCAATCCAGGGGGCCGCTACATATCCTCGAAGCTGGGCCTGGAACCGGTGTCGTGACGGTGGCCATCGCCAAGGCCATGCTGCCCGAGGACCGACTCGACATCGTCGAAATCAATCCCCGCTTCGTCGAGGTGCTCCGGGAGCGGATCGCCACCGAACCCGTCTTCGCCCCCCACCGAGATCGCATTCGGGTCATCCACTCGGGACTGGAAGCGGTGCCCGGCGCAGCCAGCCATGATGCGATCATCTCCGGGCTGCCGCTCAACGGCTTCCCCACGGCCCTGGTCCGCTCGCTCCTGGCCGCCTACGATCGCCTCCTCCGTCCGGGCGGCACACTGACCTACTTCGAATACATCGCCGTGCGCCACCTGCAGCGCCCCCTCGCCAACCGGGTGCAGCGCCGCCGCCTGCACAAGCTCAACAAGCTGTTCCAAGAACGCATCCGCACCCGCCAGTTCCGACGGCGTGCCATCCTGGCCAACCTGCCACCCGCTTGGGTGCGCCACCTGCGCCGCCCCTAGGCCCCTCTCGCCGAGGCACTCGGACACCATGAACGAACGCTGGCTCGCCGACCGCCTGTCCGGACTTCACGAGATGAACGCCCACTTCCGGCGCATCTACGAACTGAGCCGGAGCGTACCCGATCCGATCAACCTGGTCGTTGGCCAACCTGATTTCGACGTGCCCGAGCCCATCAAGCAAGCGGCTCTGTCGGCCATCATCGCGGGGCACAACAGCTACGCCCCCACTCAGGGGCTCGTCCCCTTGCGAAACTCCATGCGCGAGGGCCTGCAGCAGCGCTTCCCCACGGCCATGAACCGGGACGTTGTCATCACCGGCGGCACGATGGCGGCCCTCAACCTCGCACTGCTCGCCACCGTCAACCCCGGTGACGAAGTCATTCTCTTCGACCCCTGCTTCATGGCCTACGAGCCGATGATTCGTCTCTTTGGCGGCCAGACCGTCTTCGTCGATACCTACCCGAGCTTCCAGATCGATCCCGACCGCCTGGCCGCCGCCCTCACCGACCGCACCAAGGCCATCCTGATCTGTTCGCCCGGCAACCCCACCGGCGTGGTGCAGGAGCCAGGCCGAGTGCGGGCCGTCGCTGAACTGGCCGAACGGCGCGGCCTGGTGCTCATCAGCGATGAGATCTATGCCGACTTCGTCTATGACGAGAACTGCGTCAGCCCCTTGGCCTTCAATCCCCAGACCGTCGTGGTTTCCAGTTGGAGCAAGACTCACGCCCTGACCGGCTGGCGGCTGGGTTATGCCCATGGGCCAGCGCGTCTCATCGAGGCGATGACCCAAGTGCAGATGGTCACCTTCGTGGCTGGTCCGAGTTTCGCCCAACATGCCGTACAGAATGCCGGTCCGGTTGATTTGACGCCCCATCTGCGGGAATACCAGCGGAAGCGCGACTGGTTGCTCCGCGACCTGGAGGAGCAGTTAACGTTGGTCAAACAAGGGGGGGCGTAATAGTTGTTGATGCCAGCTCCCTGGGGCGGCGGCTCGCCCTTGGTCGAAGAGGAAATCCGCCACAAGCTCATGATCCTGCCCGGCTGCGTCTTCGGTCGGCACGATACGCACATCCGGTTGAGCTACGCCGTGGCGGATCAGACGCTGGAGCGCGGCATTGAGGTCCTACGCCAACTGGCTCAGCAACCGCCACCCGCTTCCGCTTGAACCCAGGTCCCTTGCGGGGGATTGAATCGCCCACCGGGACGATTCCCCAAGCCGATCCTGGGCTGGAGTGTGTATACTGGCGCAGGAGAGTCGCCGCCCTTGGGAGGCCCCATGTCGACCGATCCCCGTTGGACGCCCGGGTCCCCCCTGCCCCAGGCCGCTCCCCTACATGGCTTCCGCCTGCCGCCCGAGACCTCGGAAACCCCCGGGGTGCCGCTACGGCTCACGGTTGCCATCAGCCGCGAGACCGGCTCGCGTGGCATCTTGATCGCCCAGTTGGTCGCCCAGCGGCTCAAGTGGCAGCTCTACAAGCAGGAAACGCTCGAGTACTTGGCCCATGACTCCCATGTGAGCCGGGAGCTGTTCGAAGCCCTGGACGACGCCGGCAAGCAATGGGTCGACGACCAGATTGCCCGCTGGGCCGATGCTGTTCCCACCTCGATGCAGGGTTCGATGCGCGACCTGGCCCGGGTCATCTTCGCCATCGGGGCTCGGGGCGAGGCCGTCATACTCGGCCGCGGCGCTGGCTTCCTCTTGCCGTCGGCGTCCACGCTGCATGTCCGCATTATCGCCCCCCTGATGAACCGCATCGGCTTCTTGACGCAATTGGAACGGCTCACCCCGGAACAAGCCGCCGAGCAGGTCGCCCTCCGAGACGAACGCCGGACCCAGCTCATCGCCACGACGCTCCAGCGCCGCCCCGACGACCTGTACCAGTATGACCTGATCGTCAACTCGAGCATGCTGGGCGAGGCCTTGTCGGCCGAAATGCTTGCGAATGCCGCCCAGCTCATGGACCAGCAGTGGCAGCGGCGGCGCGAGGCCGACGAAGCCGAGGCCGATGGGCCGTAGCCCTGCGCTTTGACCTTGCAACCGACGAGCCCCCATGCCGCTCTCCGTCGCCGATCTCCAAGCTGCCCTGGCCCCGCATCCGCCCGATGCGGCTCTCGTGCTCGGCTCGGGCCTCGGCCCCTTGGCCGAGCGGGGCGAGACCCTCCAGGCATGGAGCTTCGACGACTTACCCCTCCTCACGCCAACCAGCGTGCACGGGCACAAGGGCCGGCTCATTCATGCGCGCTGGGTCGACCGGCACGTCCTCGTCTTTTCGGGACGGGTCCATTTCTATGAGGGCAATGGCTGGGACGCGGTCACCGCTCCGACACGCCTGGCCGCTCAGCTTGGCATCAAGACTCTCGTACTCACCAATGCCGCCGGGGGCATCCGCGCCGACCTCGACCCCGGCTGTCTGATGCTGTTTACCCAGCATTTGAACTGCCAGCGTCCTGCCTTCTGGCGGTATGGCATGCAGAAGTCGGAGGCGATGTGGTATACGCCCTGGCTCAACGACCGCATGCAGGCGGCGGCCCAGAAGCTCGACATTCCCCTGACCACGGGTATTTATGCCGCGGTGACGGGGCCCACGTATGAAACCCCCGCGGAGATTCGTGCCTACCGGGCCTTGGGCGCCGATGCGATCGGCATGAGCACCGTCCCGGAAGCAGAGGCTGCCGCCAAGCTGCGGATGGCCTGCGTTGCGATCTCGGTCATCACCAACAAGGGAGCAGGCCTGGCCGACACCCCCCCGCACCACGAAGAAGTCATGATCGAGTCGCGCCGGGCCGCGGAGCAACTGGGGCGCCTCATCGAGGGATTCTTGCAACTCCGGTAACGCCATGCCAGGCAATTCATTCGGCCACTTGTTTCGCGTCACAACGGCTGGCGTCAGCCACGGGCCCGGCTATCTATGCATCATTGATGGCTGCCCCGCCGGTCTGCCGCTCGCCGTCGACGACCTCCTGCCCGATCTGCGTCGCCGTCGGCCTGGCCAATCCACGCTGGTCTCGCAGCGCGATGAGGACGACGTTCCCGAGATTTGGTCTGGGGTCTTCGAGGGCATCACGGACGGCACACCCATCGGCCTCCTCTTCCACAACCGCGATGCCCGCGGCCAGGACTACGCCGACATCAAGGATAAATACCGCCCGGGTCACGCCGACTTCACCTTCGATCAGAAATTCGGCCACCGCGACTACCGGGGCGGCGGCCGCAGTAGTGCCCGGGAGACTCTGTGCCGGGTGGCAGCGGGAGCGATCGCCAAGAAGATCCTGGCCAGGGTCGGCGTCAAAATCGTTGGCTACGTGGCCCAAGTGGGCGAAGTCCTCGCCAACGTCCCGGACCCATCAGCCGTGACGCTCGATCAGGTCGAGGCCACACCGGTTCGCTGCCCCGATCCGGACGCGGCCGCTCGGATGACCGAGTTGATCGACACCGTCCGCCGTGAGCAGGATTCGGTCGGTGGCACCTGCGTACTCGTGGCGACCGGCGTGCCGGCGGGGCTTGGTGAGCCTGTGTTCGACAAGCTCAAGGCCGATCTGGCAAAGGGGCTTCTCTCTTTGCCCGCGGTCACGGGATTCGAGTATGGGGCCGGCTTTGCCGTCGCCACGGCCCGGGGCAGTGCGAACAACGATGCGTTCATTCCTCTGCCCCCCGAGACAGGGCGACTGATCGGCACGCGATCCAATCGGCATGGCGGCATGCTCGGCGGCATTTCCAGCGGAGCGGCCATCACTTGCCGCGTTGCCGTCAAGCCCACGAGCAGTCTGCCCCAGCCCCAGGAGACGGTGACCACCGCGGGCACCCCCACGACGATCACGACCAGGGGCAGGCATGATCCATGTCTTCTTCCCCGCTTTGTACCCATGGGTGAGGCCATGATGGCCCTAGTGCTGGTCGACCACTGGCTCCGGCAGCAGGCGGCACGGATCGAGGGCTTGGACCATGGGTGACCTGACCTCAGCCCCTCCGCGAAGTCGGCGCGTCCCTGGTTGGCGCTCCGGGCTCGTCTTGCTGTTGCTGGCAGGCATGGTGGCCCTGGGCGTGGTGAGCAGTCGACCCAAGCCGCTGCCCACGCCGGACGACCCGCAGAATCTCGTGCAGGTCTTTCGTAGCGACTTGCCTTGCGACTTGCTCCTTGCCCTGCCCCTGAGGCCAACAGATCAGATTCGCGTGGCCGCCGACGTACCCCTCGGACTGCATCCCCTCTTCGTGCTGGTCGATTCAGACGGCAGCCTTCATGAACTGAGTCCGCTGGACCGCCGGCAGAACGGGAATCTGATGGAATTCAGTGCTCCGCCCCTGCGGCCCATGCCGCTGCCGGAGTCAGTCGGGACGAAGGTGATCCTGGTGTGTGCCGCACCAGAGGCACCACCCACGCTCGCAGCCGTCCAGGAAGCCCTGCCGTTTGGCCCTTGGCCTGAACTGCCCCAGCACACGCTGATACGCTTTGCTCGGGGAGGGGTTGAAGTGACAGGCCCCAAAGGTCCTCGACTGCCCGAACCGGAGCGGACTGCCGACATTGAAGGGAAGCTACGCGACCTGGTGCAGAAGTTAACCGATCGCCTTCCGTTCGTGGTCGGAGTCGCTTTTCCGGTCCGAAAGCCAGCCGCAGGCTTGCCCTGACTACCCAACTCCGCGCACTGCGAACAACTCGCGCAAACGATTCAAGTCCACTTCCCGGCCGATCCGAAAGATTCGACAGCCTCTGCATGGGAAGCAGGGGTAGGCGCGCTTGGGGGAAGAGACCATGAAGGGCAAGCAACTTGGCCGCCGGGCTCGCTGGCTGGGTGCCGCTTTCGCCGCTGCTGCGTGGTGGGGCGCGGAGCCGGCTGGCTGGGCACAATCGCCGGGTGCTGCTCCGTCTGGTCCACCACCGGCACTACCGGCCATCGTCGACCCGAACTTGCGCCAGGTGCAAGAGTTCGTTCCGACACAGCCGACGCTGCCCATCGACACCCCGCAGTTGCCGGGCACGCAGCCCTCCGCGACCGGAGGCAGCAACCTGCTCAGCGGCGTGGGACTGCCGTCCAATCTCTCGCAGACCTTGAGCCAGGATCGCGCGGCCCAGGCCAGTTCGGCGGCGGGCGGCGTGGCCCAGGGTGGCAGCGCGGCCACCGTCCAGGCCACCACCGACGCGGGCGACCTGATCGGCCGCTCGCAGTCGGCACTTGGCGTCGACACGCAGCGTCGGTCGCCGATCGCCAATGAAGCCCGCATCCGTGGCTACCGTCTCGGCCAGATCACCACGTTCGCCGACGGCGCTTACTGGTTCCCCGCCCGCAACGACCTCGACACGTTCTTGAGCAAGATCGACTCAGGCATCATTCGCGACGCCGTGATCATCAAGGGCCCCTACAGTGTTCGCTATGGCCCGGGCTTCGCCTTCATCGACATCGAGACCGATGCGACGCCCCGCTACGAAAACGGCTTCGAGTGGCACGGCCGAACGGTCAGCACCTACCGCGACAACGGCAATCAGTTCTATGGCCGCCAGATCTTCTTTGGCGGCGATGCCGACTGGGGTGCCCGGCTCAGCTACGGCCAGCGCACTGGCAATGACTACTATGCCGGCAGCGGTATGCAGATTCCGGCCAGCTATAACAGCCGCGACATCGACTTCGCCTACGGCATGGATTTGAGCGAGAATTCGCGCTGGGAATTCGGCTACATGCGGCTCGACCAGACGGGCCTGGAGTTCCCGGGCCAGGTGTTCGACACTCGCTACCTGGGAACGGAGGCTTACCGCACCGCCTTCACCGTGGAGAACCAGGAGTACTTCGACCTGTTCACCCTGACCGGGTTCTACAACCGCACGAGCTTCGCGGGCGATGCCCAGCAGGGTGGCAAGCGGCGACAAATCCCCTCCCT
This sequence comes from uncultured bacterium, assembly GCA_937858435.1. Taxonomy (GTDB): domain Bacteria; phylum Planctomycetota; class Planctomycetia; order Gemmatales; family HRBIN36; genus CALLZJ01. The sequence goes on along the minus strand of CALLZJ010000424.1, from coordinate 2,135 downwards.
GAACGCCACGGACTTCACCGGCTTTACCGATGGCGATCTCATGACCACGGGCGGCCAGATGGCCGTCACCTGGGGCAAGGCGGGCTCGATCCAGTGGACGTTGGGAGCCGACTTCCGCTTCCTGACCCAGTCACTCAATGAGGTCGACGCCGTCGCCGGTATTCCCTGCGACCTGAACTACCCGGTTCCCCGTACTGAGGTCTTCAACACCGGCATCTTCTTGGAGAACATCACACCCGTCACCCGGACGTGGAACGTGAGCATGGGTGGCCGGTTCGACTACAACTACAACCGCATCACCCGCGTGCCACCATTCTTCGGACCGGACTGCGGCTGCGGTAACAAGGACGACGGGTCGGTCGGTGCCGCCCTCACGGGTATCCCCGTGCCCTTCTCCGATCTGAATCGCAACTTCAACATGGGTACGGCCTACATCAACACCGATTACCAGCTCAACGACAACATTACGCTGCTCGCTGGTTTCGGCTTAGGCATGAGGCCGCCAACTCCGACCGAACTCTATGCCATCGGGCCGTTCCTCGCCATCCTCCAGCAGGGCTTCACCAGCGTGAACGGCAACCCCGACCTACGGGCCGAGCGGGCGCATCAGTTCGACGTCGGCTTCCGTAGCGACTTCGGGTTTTTCCGCGCGGGTGCGAGCGGCTTCTTCTCCTGGGTCAGCGACTACATCACCTACGCCGCCATTGGCGTCGACCAAAAGGGGATCACGTCGGGCAATCTCGACCAGAACTTCCTCTCGGTCCAGTTCGTGAACACCTCCATGGCTACCCTGTGGGGCACGGAAGTGTACATGGAAATGGACTACAACGATTACATCACGCCGTTTGTCACCCTGACCTACGTCGAAGGTCAGGATCAAACGCGCGGCTCGTTCCGTGGCCAGACAACCGTGCAGGGCTTCCCATTGATCGTCAATGGCGCCCTGCTGCCCAATCCCGACCGGGAGCCGCTCCCCTCGATCAGCCCACTGGAGGCTCGGCTGGGGCTCCGGCTGCACGAAGCAGGCCCGAATCCGACCTACGGCATGGAGTTCATGAGCCGCCTGGTGGCCCGGCAGAACCGCGTTGCCGCCTCGCTCCTCGAACAGCAGACAGCCGGCTTCACCGTCTTCGACATTCGCGCCTACTGGCAAGCCCGGCAAGGCATTCTGCTCACCGGTGGCATCGAGAACATCTTCAATCGCAACTACCAGGAGCACCTCGACCTGCGGACGGGTCTGGGCGTCTTCCAGCCGGGACGCAACGTCTACGTCGGCATCGAACTGCGCTACTAGGCTGAAGCTACGGCCGATCACCCACGGGCGGACCGACTTCTGGCTCACCGGCCACGAGGTCGGCCGCCTGGGCCATTTCGACGAACTCTTCAGTGCTGGCTGGGTCGACCTGGCGGCAACTGGCCGTCAGCCGATCGGCGAGGTCACGCAACTCCGCCGACCATGCCGCTCCATCCACACCGTCCGGCGTGACCTGAGCAAACTCCGCCAAGAGCAGCACCAGCCGTAAGAGGTGTCTGAACACCACCCCTTCCTGCCGGATCAAGTCGCGGTTACGGACATAGCGATTGAAGTCGTAGCCGAAGCGGCTCAGTTCCGCGGCACACCACACCGTTTGCACTTCGAGATCGTCGACCGACGGAAACCGTGCTTCAAAGAGCATCTGGAGCTTCTCGGCCAGTGAGGGCGGGCGCTCATCCTCGCGGTCGGGGAAGAGCGGGCCGTCTTCGTCATCCTTTTCGTCGGCCGAGCGTTCGGGCCGCGCGACCATCAGCCCCCGTTGGACCAGTTCGGGCTCGACGACTTCGCGCTCGAGTGGCCCAGCCGGACGCTCGTCCGATTTGGGAGGCCGCATATGGCGTAGGAGCGGCCGCGGCATCTGCAGCACCGCTTCCAGGGCCATGAGCTTCTCGTCGGTGTCGGCTCGAGGCAACAGGTCGCACAGGAACGAGCCGAAGAGAGGGTGAATGCCCCGAAACGTCAACAGCCGACCCAGCAAAGGGGTTGGCGCGGCGAGGCGAATCAGCGGCTCGGGCTGACCACCCGGCCCGCCCGCCGTTCCCTCCGCTGGATCCGGATGACTAGCAGCCTCAAACTCCAGCGTCACGAATCCACCGGCGGC
>CALLZJ010000423.1 GCA_937858435.1 uncultured bacterium | reverse complement strand
TGCATGCCGGGGGGCGGTGGGGTAGCTGGCCCAGCGACGCCGGCCAGGTCTCCCACGTCGATCTGTTCGCCGCGCCGGCTTACCAGGCTTACTTCGCCCCCGGCGCCCGCCATTTCATGGATGCCCGGTTTGAGCTGCACGCGAACACGGTCACCGCCTTCCAGGAGGCCTATGCCGCCCTGCGCCGCGCGGGTCAGCCCGGCACGCAGGCCCAGATCGAACAGCGGAATGCCATCTGGCAGAGACTGTTCCGCGAGTGGGATGTGAGTTGCCTCATCGTCGACCAGCGCTCCGTGCTCAACCCGCAGAATCCACGCGAAGCGGTGCCGCTCTATCAACTGTTGCTGAACGATACCGACCCGCAGACAGGCCAGCCCCACTGGACGGTGCTACGCTATGCCGACGGTCGCAATTTCCTGCTCGGCTGGAACGGCTCCCGGAACTGGGACCGGCTAAAGGAGCAACGGCTGGACGTGCGGCGGGAGGTCTTCCAACAGACGAGCCCGCCGCCCCCTGTGAGCGAGCCGCCGCCCCCGCCCCGGGAGTCGCTGCTGGCGGTGCGGCTGCGCGGCAATGTCGAACGCCCGCCCTTGCCGCTCCTCGAAGCGGAATGGCACGCCAACTTGCTCCGGTCCGCTCTCCTCCAGGTCGAGCAGATCGAACGGCAACGGCCCGAGCAGATCAGCCATCTCTGGATGCACGTGGGCTCGGTGCTAGCCAGCGGCACGTTCCAGGTCCCCATGCTGTGGATTCGGGACATGGTGCCTCATGCCGAGGCCTACCTGGCCGCTCGGTCGGCCCGCTTCGCCATCGCGGCCGCCACCAACCTCGTGAACCCGGTCGAGGTCCGCTACCGTGCCGGCGCCTACAAGGCCTTGCACGATGCCTACCAGGCGATCTATCGGCTGGAAGCTCGGCTCCTGCCCGGCATGCCCCAGCCGCCCCAGCGCGAGCTGCAGATCGTCTCCGCCATGAGGCAAGTCGTCGATCTCAACCCCTTCGATGCCTTCACGCATCAGGACCTCGCCGTCTACTACCTCCGCCGCCTGGGTTCCAATGGCCAGCCCGAGCCGATCATCGACCTGGGCATCGATCATTACCGCAAAGCCCTGGCGATCTTCCAGCAACTGACGGCCGGCGATCCACGCCGCACTCCGGCGGACGTGGAGATTCAGTTCAAGCGCCGCCTCCATGAACTGCATGGCTTCAAGATCGACGAGATCGAGAAGGAGCTTAAGCAGCGCACGGAAGCCTGGGCGGCCCAGGCGCCCCGCCGCAATCCGCTGAAGCCGACGGAGAACCTGGCCCAGCGGGCTGGCTTTGCCCTGCAACTCGGACTGGCGGGGCTGGCGCTGGAGGAACTACGCACCGCCCTGACTAACATCACCCCGGGCACGACGCTGTCGGGCGGCGAGCTACTGCTCTATGCCGACGTCCACTTGCGGATCGGCGAGGTGGTGCCGATCCTGGAGCTCCTGGCGGTACCGGGCGTGGAGGCACGCCTGGGCTCGGCGAACTACCACGCGTTCGGCGCCATGGCCAAGGCGGCCGCGGGCGACTACGCCGGCTCCATCGCCCATCGCCGGCAGCTCATCGCCAACACGGAGTTGGACATGGTGAGCGTGCTGCTCCTGGCTGGCCGGCTGCACACACTGGGCGGCGATGAGCCGCGCGGCACCCACTTCACCGCCGTGGAGCAGGGGGGACTGCAAGCCTCGAGCTTCGCCAACCTCCTGAGCGAACACTGGGTCAGCATCGGGCTCTTGGAACTGGAGGCAGGTCGGCCACAGGAGGCCGCCGCCGCCTTCCGCCACGCTTGCCGCGACGTGCAACGGCCCTCGCCCTTCGAAGGGCTGGCCGCTCGTTACTATTTCCTCATCACCGGTCGCTTCCTAGATCAAGAACAGCCCTGAGGTTGCCAACCCCTCTCCGTTTTGGGAAAGGATGGATCCGCCATGACGACCTGGACCTTGACGCTGCTCGCCTTGTTTGCTCCGGCCGCCGCTCAGGAGACGCTGAGCGTCCAGAATGCCCGCTGCACCATGGGCCTGTTCGGGCCCGCCATGGCCGCCGGCCGCACCGTCCTGCCCGGTGATGTCGTCACTCTGACCTTCGACGTCGACGGCCTGAAGCGGGACTCCGAGGGACGCTGCCGCTTCTCCACCACGCTCCAGGTCGAAGATAGCCAGGGCAAAGTCCACTTCGCCGACACGTCCGACTCGCCGACCGTGGGCAGCCTCCAGGGCGTGGGCCGCGTTCGCCACGCCGTCCAGGTCACCATCGCCCTTAACCAAACGGCCGGGGCCTACAAGCTGAAGCTGACCGTCACGGATCACCTGACCAAGAAGGACGCCAAGCACGAGCATACCATCACGGTTGGCCAGCCGGAGTTCGGCCTGGTACGGACGCAGATGATGACCGACCCGAACAGCCGGCAGCCCTCGGCCCCGGTCGGCATCGTGGGCCAGGTGCTCTCGATCAGCACGGTGGCGGTTGGCTTCCAGTTCGGGGGGCAGGGCAAGGAGGGCCACCTGAGCGTCGAGGTGATGCTGCAAAGCGCCGACGGCAAGATGCTCACGGAGAAGCCGGTGAAGGCCGAGTTCGCCAACATTCCGGGCGGCACGACCTACCTGCCACTGCGGTTTGACGTGCCGCTTCAGAAGGCCGGCAACTACACGCTGGTGGTCAAGGCCACGGATCAGGTCACGAGCAAGACGGCGACGCTCTCCATGCCGATCCGCATCCTCGAGACGGAATAGCCTGCTCCATCACGGGGGCGGCGGCCCGCACCGGTCGTCCGCCCCCGCTTCCAACCGACGGCAGCCATGCGACAGCGCTGGGGAGACGGACTGGCAGCGCTGGGTCAGGCGATGGCCCTGGCTGGCCAAATCCTGGTCGCCTTGCCCTACGCGGCCGTGCGTCCGCGACTCTGGCTGCCGCTGCTCTACCACCATCTCGTCGGCACGTTGCCCTTGCTTGCCGTCGCCGGTGCCGCCATGGGGATCGTCGCCTGGCTGCAACTGCGGCAGATCCTGGCCCAGTTCCAGAGTGTCGAGCTTCTGCCCAGTGCCCTGGCCCTCAGCGTGACCTGGGAGTTCGGTCCGATCGCGGCCGGACTCATCGCCGCGGCTCGGCTTGGGGCTGGCCTGGGGGCTGAACTCGGGGCCATGCGGATCAGCGAGCAGCTCGACGCCGCCTCCGTGCTCGGGGTGGCAGTCACGCGGCGCCTGCTCGCCCCCCGCGTCTGGGCCGCCATGCTCGCCCTGCCGATCCTTTGCATCTTTGTCAATTGGCTGGCGATCGTGAGCGGCTTTCTGGCCGAGGCGGTGGGCGGCACCATGACCTGGGATGCCTACCAGCGCGAGGCCCTGCGGTATCTGAAACTCAAGGATGTGATCCCGGCGACACTGAAGACCGTGGTCTTCGGCTACCTGATCGGCGTGGCGGGCTGTGCCGCTGGTCTGGCGGCGGAGGGTGGCACCGAGGGGGTCGGCCGCGCCGCCCATCGGGCCGTTGTCTCGGCCATGCTTGCGGTCCTCTGTGCCGACGTCCTCTGCGTCCGGCTCATTCACTTGCTGGTGCCGTAGACGTCGGTTCCGGGAGACTCAGCGACCTTCACGGGGTAGGAGCCGTTCGCCGCGGCGCTGTTCATACTCCGCCTGCTCGATGGGGATGAAGCGGACCTGGTCGCCGGGCTGCAGGGCGAAGAAGCCCGCGGCGAGGTCGACCAGCGTGCACGGGGTACGTCCAAGGATGCGCCAGCCGCCCGGCGACGGGGTGGGGTAGATGCCCGTCTGCCGACCGGTGAGTCCGACGCTGCCGGCGGCCACTTGCTGGCGTGGGGTCGCCAGGCGGGGCACGCCGCTCAGCTCCGTCGGCAGGTACCCCAGGTAGGGAAAGCCGGGCACGAAGCCAATCGCATAGACCGTGTACCCATGGGCACTGTGATGGCGGACGACGTCGCCCATGCTCAGATTCAAGAAGCGTGCGACGTCGGGTAGGTCGCTGGCCGGATCGTACCAGCAGGGAACCTCGAAGAACCGGCTGAGCGCCGACCTGGGCTCGGGGATGAGCCGTTCGAGAGCGGATAGAGCCTCGGTCGGCAGAAATCCAGGCTCGGCCACCAGCACGGCGACCGTGTCGTAAGCGACGACAACGTCGGCGACCCAGCCCCAGTCAGCGGCGCGGATCGCGGCAGCGAGGGCCGAGGCCCAAGCCTCGGACGAGCAGGTGGCAAGCCAGCCTTGATCGCCCAGGGGTTCCCAGGTCGCATGCCAGGCTGGTGCGGCGGCCGGGACGGACGACATGGGCCCAACCCTTCTCACGTCGATGGCGGCTCCGATGGCCGCGGCGGCGGGGCGCTCGCGGCCCCGAGCACGAGGAGCGGGCTCCGGCCCGCCACCCACCGGCCGGCGTGCTGGCCCCCCGCCAGCAGCATCCAAAGCCCAACCTCCACCAGCAGCAGTCCCCCCACGAGCAACAGCCCGATGAGCGTCAACTGCCAGGTGCGGTAGGACCCCGGGCTTTTCGCTGGCTTCGGCGGGGAATGCATGGCACACTACCCTGGAGCATCCACGCGACGTACACCCATGAACGTCCCGCCGTGTCCGACAGCGCCGGCCGCCGTCCCGCCGCCCTGGCCGCGGCGCATGGAGACCGCCTTGGCCTTCGTCTTGGGCGGCTGCGTGATGCTGCTCCTGCATGCGGGCTGGGTCCGCTTCAGCGGGTCGGCCCAGCCGATGCAGCCGCTGACCCTGGCGATCATCGATCTTAACACAGCCGATGCCGCCACGCTGGCCCAATTGCCCGGCGTGGGCCCCGCCCGGGCTAGCTTGATCGTCGCCCATCGCCAAGAACATGGCCCCTTCCGCACCGTGGACGACCTTAAGGCCATTCATGGCATCGGACCCATCACCGTCGATAGACTGCGGCCCACGATCCGCGTCCCCGGGTCCTATGGCCCATCTAGCATGGAGCGAGCAGAACGGCCCGAGAGAGTGGCTGGTCCCCGAACCACGACCGGTCCGACGCGCCGGATCAATCTCAACGAAGCATCCGAGTCGGAGTTAATGAAGCTGCCTGGCATCGGTCCCATCCTGGCTCGACGCATCATTGACGAACGCGAGCGCCGGGGAGGTTTCATCCGTCTGTCGGACCTGACACGGATTTACGGGATCAAGGACAAGACCTTGGACAAGATTCGCCCCTACGTCACGCTCGGCTCTGACACGGCCGCCTTGGATGAGCCGGAATGAGGGGACCCGTGTGGGGTTGGGCCGCGGCAAGCTGGCTGGTCTTGGGCTGTGTGGCCTTGGCTGGGCCGGACCGTTCGGGCAATCCGCCAACCGACCCCGTGCCGGCGGCGGCTCCTCAGCCAAGTGAGGCAGCACTCCCGACCCGACCGGCCCTTGATCCCCAGTTGCCCCGGCCCCAGCCGACCACCCCAGCCCGACGGCCACTCGACGAATATCCCGCCTTCGTGCGGCCCTTCCTCAAATACGGCATGGGTGGCGCCATCGTCGCCTGGTTCGTCATCGGCATGGGCCTCATGTGCCGACAGCGTTGGCGGCAGGCCCGCACTCCCGAGGCGAAGCGGCAAGCCCGCCGCTGGATCGCCGGCATGTTTGTCGGCACGGTCCTGGCCTTGACCTTGCTTGCCGTCGGCTTCTTGCTCAGTCTCTGGCAGCGGCGGTTGGACCTGGTCTTCTGGCTGGCAGCCCCGCTGGCGGTGATCTTGCCCCCGGCGGCCGCCGCCCTGGCGTCGCGCCTCGGCCAGAGGCATGCGACCGCGCCGCCGGACGGCAACGGGTCGACTACCGGGGCATGAGCTGCACGCCGAGCAACCGATCGTGCAGCAGCCGCGTGGGCCAGAGCAAGGCGGCGATGACATAGGCCCCCAGCAGCAACACCGCCAGCCACCACAGCACCCAGGGCCAGACCTGCCAGGTGGGGTGGTCGTGCTGGAGCAGCACGGCGGCGGCGAGCAGCGTCACGATCGGCAGCCAGGCCAGCAGCGTGCGCAGGGCCGCTTGCCAACGGGCGGCGGGCTGGCCATTGCGGCGGACCAGTTCCAGGCCGAACAACCAGGCGGAGACACCGCCGCGCGTGGCTGCCGACACCACGGTCCAGACCAATAGCCAGGTGAAGATGCTGGCCCAGGCGATGAACAGCGGGTCGACGCGCAGCATCAGGCCGAGATAGGAATCCTCGGTAGGCTGGACGCGCTCCTCGCCCTGGACGTGGGCGAGCGCGGCCCGCAAGTCGCGGAGCCGTTCGGTCGGATCGTCGAGTTGGGCTCGGAGTGGCGCCCGAGCCGTGGCGATGAACGTACCCACCACGTCCGGCAGGAAGGCGAGGGAGAGGAGGCGGCGTAGCCCCTGCAAGCTGCGACGGTCTTCCTCCAGTTGCTCCGAGAGCCGCAGCCGCAACAAATTGGCGACCAGCTCGTCCTGCTGAACTGGCGTGAGCCAGAGCGGCGGCCCCACGACGAGGAAGTCGAGGGGCCCACGCTGGCGGAGTACTCCCAGCCGTTCCTTGGGCTGCAGCATCGTCCGCAGCGAAGCGGCCATCCCCGGTTCATCCAGCCAGCGGAGCACCCGCTCGGCCCGGCGAATCTGCGTGGTGAGGCGGATGGTCGGTTCGATCTCATGGTAGTACCGGCCCACCACGAACATGGCGATGAGCACCGGCGCGAGGACCAGGCCGGACAGACCCAGCAGGCTTAGCCGCAGGGCCACGCTCATGCCGGTGGGCAAGTCGGCGGTTTCGCGTAGCCGGCGTTGGAACTCATCGATGCTGCCATAGGGCGTCCCCATGCCCACCAGTCGATCGACGATCTCGCGGGCATGAGCCGGGATGGGGGCGCGAATGGGCTCGGGCTGCTCGGGCTGCCGATCCTGTCCTTCGAGCAACAGCCGAGCCACCCGGCCGAGGAAGGCGAGCGCCCGCCGCTGCCGTCGGATGGGTGCTTCTACGCCGCCTTCCAGAGTTGAACCGATGAGGAGGATGCGCCCGTTCGGCTGGACCCAAAGGTAGTCGGGGGCTAATTCATCCGGGAGCGTGCCGTCGGCGAGGCCGGCCGCGAGTTCGTCGGCCAGGTCTTCGAGCAGCGGCCGGGCCACCGCCCAGTTCAGCCCTTCCGGACCCAGGGCCTGCGGGAGCGGGCAGCCTTCACCCGCCAGGAAGGCGTCCCAGCGGAGGGTGTCGACCCGGCCCGAGGATGAGCCGATGGCCCAGGCCCGCGCGGCCTCGGCCCAGTGCTCGGGAGGCAGGGACAGCTCGCCGCTCGCCAGCCAGCGGAGGCGGGTAGGCCGGCTCAGGTCGCGGCGGGGGGCGGGCGTGCCGGGCAGAGCCGCCGGATGGCCCGTGGGCCAGACCTGCCGTTCGAGGACGGGATCGTAGCCCGCCAGGATCGTCTCGGCCAATTTGATCCGCACCGTGCCATGGACGCGGAAGGTGCCGATCCGCTCCGGGATGAAACTGGCGCGCGGCCGCAGGGGCGGATCGACGGCGGGAGGAACGTGGCGTCGGCGCGGCCAGGGAAGCTGCACGACGACCGTTCGGCTCGCCAGGTCGTGCAGGCCCCGGTAATTGTTGCCCAGGCGCATGGTGTCGACGATGACGAGCAGGCCCGCCAGGTTGACCAGATAGCCCAGCCAGGGAAAGGGACTCAGGTAGTAGACCGCCCGCCCGGCGAGCAGCGTGACCGTGAAGAAGAGCAGCACCCGCACCAGGGTCTGCCGCTTGCCCGGAGCGTGGCCCCAGCGCATGGATCGGACCTTGAGCCGGAGCAGCCACTTGCCCACGGTCTGGCCGGTCAGGCCCTCACACAGCCCGAAGTAGAAGAGCACGAGTAGAGCGATGGGCCCGTCGCGGGTCAGCTCCGAAGTCCAGCCGTACTTGCTGAAGGGCATAAGCCGTTCGACGACTTGGGCGATCAGCAAGAAGAAGGGCAAGAGGACCAGGCCATCGAGGAGAAAAGCTCGGAGGCGCGGCAGCCGCAGGGCGGGCTTGAGTTGCCCCATGACGAAGGGCAAGAGCGCCTCACGGAACTCCTCGAGCGACTGCCACCGGCGTTCCCGCTGGCGTTCGAGGCCACGGAGCACGACGTCGGCCAAGGCGTGGGGCACCTCGGGCCGAAGCCGCCGGGGCGAAGGGGGCGGTTCGCTGACGATGCGGGCCACGGTCTGGGTCGGGTCGGTCGTCTCGTGGGGTGCCTTGCCGGTGAGGAGGAAAAAGAGGGTGGCGGCCGCCGAGTAGACGTCGGTGCGGAAGTCGACCGCCTCGCCGCGGATCTGCTCCGGCGAGGCGTAGAGCGGCGTGCCGAGGAAGACACCGCTCCGGGTCAGTTCGTTCAGCCGGGCCCGCTGCTCTTCGTCCCAGTCCTGCGGTACGAACTTGGACAGGCCGAAGTCGCCGATCTTGACCCGGCCATCGGGCATGAGGAAGCAGTTGGACGGCTTCACGTCGCGGTGGATGACACCGATGGTGTGAGCCTCGACGAGTCCGTCCAGGATGTCGATCATCTTGGCGACGGCGACGGGCGGTGGGAGCGGCCCCTGCTGGGTGACCAGGTCTTTGAGGGTGGCACCGGGGACGCGCTCCATGACGATGTACGGGCTGCCGGCCTCTTCGTCGGCCTTGAAGACGAAGACACAGCGCGGGTGGGCGATGAGGCTGGCAAGCCGGCCCTCCTGGCGGAAGCGCTCGATGGCCCCCGGCGTGCTCGCCAGGCCGGGCTTCATGATCTTGACGGCCACGGGCCGCCCCGAACTCATCTCCGCGCCTTCGTAAACCGTGCCCATGCCTCCGCTGCCGATCTTGCGGTGGATGCGGTACTCGCCAATGGTCAGGGCTGTGCCGCCCGCCGTCTCGGCTTGAGCCGGGGCTTCGTCTGGCAGTACCGTGCTGGGCAGACCGGTGGTGCTGGAGAGTCCAGGAGCCAGCGAACCCGTGGAACCGGTGATGGGAAGCTTGGCCGGGGTCGGCTGATCGATGGTGCTTTCGACCGGGAGCGGCCTGCCGCACCAGGCGCAGAACAGGGGCCGTTCGCTGGTGAATTCCAGGCCCCGCTGGCACGATGGGCAAGTGAGTCTCATGGTCTCGGCCTCGTGTGCCGTCGAACACCCGGCATCCGTGCGTCAGGTTGGCCGCGGCGCGAAAGGGACGAGCCCTGCGCCTGGTGAGCATGGTGCGTAACAGGGTTGGCCGGGACCCGGCGACCACGCGTCCCGGCGAATCGGTTATCTTAGCACTCCGCCGCCGGGGGCCTACCCCTGTTCCCCAGGTCGGCCGGCGTGGGCGACCCTCCCAGGCCGCGCCACGGGGTCTCCAGGGCCTGCCGACTGGGGTTCCAGGGCTTGCCACGCTTCTGAGCGTCGCCGCCAGAGCTTGCCAGAGGGTCGCCACGAGGGGGTTTGGCGCTCTCGGCCGCGCTCGCCACGTCGAAATCACAGGGTTCCAGGGCCATGCCACGCTTCCCGGCGCCCGTTTTCGGGCTCGGAATCGCTGTTGGCGTCACCCCAGCCACCCTCCCGCCCGCCCAGGCAAACTCGCCAGTCTACCATAGTGGACGAAAGTATACAACCCGGTTGTGGCCAGTTTTTTATGAGCAGATTACCCAAGAGAACTGGTTACACCCGGCTGTCACTTCGAGCCCGGACCCATGAACGTCTCCAACTCGTACCCCGAGGCCAGATACCAGAGGCGGGCCGAGGCGCCGGGCAAGCGCTCCAGCCGCAACGTGGCCGGCGGCGGCGCCGAACTCAGGCCCAGCAGACTCTCCACGAACGTGGTCGATCGCCGATAGCGGACCACCCGGCAGTCGGAAAGGGGCCGATCAATGAGTTGAGCGGCCACCGCCAGGGCGTCCTGCTGATAGCCGATCTGGTCAATCAGCCCAAACTCCAGGGCCTGGGGCGCGATCCAGCCGCCGCCATCCGCCAGGCGGCGGGTGTAGCGTTGGCGGGGCTCGGTCAGGGTTTCGAGCGTGATTTCGTCCCGGAGCCCGTGCCGGAGCCGGGGGGCGGCATTGGCTCGATTGCGACCCTCGACGATGACGCCCATGAAGCGTTGATAGGAATGCTCCAGCAGTTCGTTGAACTCCAGCTCCTCCTCGGGCCGCATCTTGTGGAAGGGGCTGCCGCTGCCCTTGAGTTCGCCCTTTTTGAGCATGGTGAGGCCCACGCCGTGCTTGGCGGCCAGTTCGCTCACGTCGAACAACTGGGCATAGACGCCGATCGAGCCGGTCAGCGTGGTGGGCTGCGCCACGATATGGTCGGCGGGAGCGGCGATGTAGTAACCGCCCGAGGCGGCAATGCTCTCCATGGCCACCACGACCGGCTTGGGTGCCTTCTGCTCCGGAAACTCGCCTGCTCGTAAACGCTTGACCGCCTGGTGCAGCTCGTCGCTGGCGGTCACGGTGCCTCCCGGACTGTTGATGGCCAGGACCACGGCCCGGACCTGGTCATCCTGAGCCGCCCGCCGGATTTGCTGATGAGCAAACGACGTGAAGCCCTCCACGATTGCCCCTTCGACGCGGACGATGGCAATCTTGTGCTTCTCCCAGCGGTCCCCCTGGACGTGCAACTCGGGGACCGTGGCGTCGGCGTCAAGCTCCGACGCCAGGAAGTTGAGCAAGAGCACGTTGAGAAGCAAGGACAGAAGGAAGAAGCCGCGCATGAACCACTGGAAGGCCCGGCTCAGGATACCCGGCGGCGGCGGGGGCGGCAGCAAGTAGACGGCCACGGGGCCGGTCGGGGCCGCGCCTGCGGGCACCGGTCCGGAAGGGGAGGTCGGCGGCATGGACATGGTTCACCTCTGCTCTGGATTTCACGCGGGTCCTTGGGTTATCATCCTAACCCCGGGCTGGCAGGCCATGGTCATGTCCGCTAGTGACCTGGTCGTCTCCCATTCCGCAAGGAAGCGCTGCATGGCCCCCCTGTTTCGCGCCGAGCCGTTCGCCGGGTTCGGGCCGTCGCGCTTCCTGCCCGGCCTGGCCAACTCCCTGACGCGGCTCGAGGCCGAGAGCCGGGTCAAGCTCGGTGCCGCCGTGCGGGCCCAATGTCCAAGCGAACCGGGCGTCTACGGCATGGTCGACGCGCAGGGGGAGTTGCTCTACGTCGGCAAGGCCAAGCGGTTGCGGGCCCGCCTACTGGGATACTTCCGACCCAAGTCGGCCGATGCCGCCAAGGCCCGCCGTCTGCTCCGCCGCACGCGCTGTCTGGTCTGGGAGCCGCTGCCGCACGAGGTGCTCGCCCTGGTGCGGGAACTGGAACTGATCCGACGTTGGCGGCCCCGTTTCAACATCATGGGCCAGCCGCGCCGACGGCAGCGGCTCTACCTCGCACTGGGACGAGCCCCGGCTCCATATCTCTTCCTCGCTCCCGAGTTGGCCCGAACGATGCAGCACGCCTTCGGCCCCATCCCGAACCATGCGGCCGCCCATGCCGCCGTCCAGGTGCTCAACGAACAGTTCCGGCTCCGCGACTGCCCCCGGCCGCAGACCATGGTCTTCAAGGAAGACCGGGCTCTCTTCCCCGAGTCGCTCACGCCGGGCTGCTTACGACATGAGATCGACCTGTGTCTGGCACCCTGTGCCGGGCTCTGCTCCCGGCGGCAGTATGGCCAGCAGGCACGCCAGGCGCTGGCCTTCCTCACGGGGCAGGATCGCAGTCTGCTGGCCAGTCTCAAAGGGGCCATGCGCCAGGCCGCGGCTTCGGCCCAGTATGAGTTGGCTGCCCGGTGTCGGGACCAGCTTCAGAGTCTCGATTGGCTGGTGGCCGCGCTCCAACGCACCGCGGCGGCGCAGGCGGAGCTGAACGGCGTCTATCGACTTGATGCCCTGGACGGCACGGAGTGGTGGGGGCTGCTCCGCGACGGGCAGTTCCGATCCCTGGAGCCACGACCGCGCGACTCGGCCGGACGGGCACGTATGAAGCGCGAACTGCAGCGCGTCTTTCGCGCAACCTTGCGCGTGGCCGATTCGGACAGTCGGCCTGCCGACGTGAGCGTGGTCTGGCTCCTGGCCTCGTGGTTCCGCAAGTATCCGGATGAACGGCAGCGGCTCCTAAGCGTGACCGATGCCAATGCCCTGCTAGCCTAGGCCGCAATTTAGGAGCGCGATGGCATCGGCTCCAGTGGATGCAAAGTCTGAAATTGGGCCGCCCGATGCGTGAGCAGTTCGCGGGGTGAGAGGTTGAAGAAAACTCTGCCCGTGGGTACCCAGTGCCGGCCGGTCCAGGCGAAGAGAGCGGTGCCGGCCTTGGCGAGGGCGACGGCCGGGAGGTCGATCATGTCGGAGTCGGGCTCGGCTTCGAACTGGAAGGCCGCTTCGACCAGGGCGAAGTAGCCGTCCTGAGTGCGGTCCCAGGCGAGAAAGACATCGGGCTGCCAGTCGGCCTGGAGCCAGCGTAGGCCGCGTGGTTTGCCTAGTTTCGCTGCCTGGAGCAAGAAGTCCAATTCGAGACGGCGGCGCTGGTCGGCGAAGGTGTCAAGGAGCTTAGCCACACGCCAGCGAGTGAAGACACGGCCTCGGGCCAGGATCACGGCTAAGGCTAGCAGTGCGACACCTGCTGCAACCAGGGTATAGGTGAGCCAGTCGGGCACGCCTTCGCCTTTCCATGGGGGTGGAGACTGAGACGGAGCAGGGGGACCAACGGTGTCTGGCCATTGTAGAGTCGGTTAGTGGTGCGTGTCGGCGTCGGGCCCAGGGAGAATCCCGGCCGGAATCGGCCTGGGTGATGGGGCTGTCAACTTGGGGGGTTTTTCCGAAAAAGTGGTGGCATCAGGGGTTTTCGTTCGCTATGATGCCCTTGGTCCATAGTTCTTCATTCCAAGGGTGTAATCATGGCGTCATCCTCTGCCACACCCAAGCGCCCGTGGTTGCGTCGCATTCTGGCGGCGCTAACCCTGCTGCTGCTTGTTCCCGTTCCCGGCTTGGCGATCACGTTCCTGGGAACGGGCTGGGCCATCCTAGTCAGTTCGACAGGCAATCTGATCGACGGCGATCCCAGTCCGCCGACCCACAACTTCACGCCCAATCCGCGCGGCGGCTTGCTCGAAATCAACATGGGCGAGTTCCTGCAGAACGGCGGCTTCAGCAACGGGCCGGCCCAGCTCCGCGTGACGGCCACCCGCGACTTCCGCGTCAATGGCGCCTCCGAGACCTTGCGGATCACCCGTAGCTTCCAAAGCCAACTGGCGAACGGTTCGATTCAGGTGACCGTCAACATTCAGCCCTACAATCTGGCCAACACGCCGCCTTACATCATCCCGCCGGTGACCCGTCTGGCGCCGCTGGGGCCGCCGATCACGGTGAACGACTTCTCCACCAACAACGGCGTGTTCCTGGGCGGCAACTATCGCGTCACCATCACGATCACCTACACGCTCAACGGCGCGGGCGGCTACTGGAAGAACGACACGCCACACCGCTTCGACTTCTTCGGCATCTGATCCTTGCCCGCCGGCCACTGTCGAAACATGAGGGCCTTCAGGGTGCCACCTGAAGGCCCTTGGCGTTCCCGGTGACCGCGGAGAAACTCGCCTATGGCTCCCGTGACCGAAGCCCTGGCTCCGATCGGCTGGCGTGGCCAGGTGGATCGGGTACTCGGATGGCTGATCGAGGCTCTGCTCTTCGGCATGATCGCCGCGGGCCCTTGGCTCTTCGGAGCCATCGACGCCCCCTTCCAGGCGATCTTTCACCTCGGCATCGCCTTGGCCCTGGTGCTCTGGTGCCTGCGCTGGCTCGTGCGCGGTTGGCTCGACTGGCGCTGGGACCCTGTGCCGCTCGTGCTGGCCGCACTCTTGCTCTGGGGTCTGATCCAGACCATGCCCCTGCCGCGGTCCTGGATCGATTGGCTTTCACCCGCTGCCGCCCAGCTCTACGACGACCTCCTGCCCGCTCAGCAGGAAGTGCTACCCGAGGGCGGCGTGCCTGT